>JAKSBD010000072.1 GCA_022361295.1 Bacteroidales bacterium | reverse complement strand
TTAGCAGGTCCGCTCTCTGGAGCTGTAATTTTAAAAGCACTGGCCAGCAAATCATTCTGCAGACTGATAGTAGTGTTGAAATACATAGAGGAGGCTATCAAAGCAACCACCATAACCGATAATGATGTATAGATAAAGCCCTTAACTTTATTAGATCTGTGAATTAAATGGTTAATAACACCTGTTTTGGTTCGCTCGCGTGATTTTGCGATGGCTTCAGGCGTAAATATAACAGCCTGGTCTTTAAATAGCTCAACCTGCTTGCTATACTGTATTTTATTTTTTTCACTCTTATTAATCCAGGCATCTAATACTTTCTGCTCCTCCTCATCGATTTCACTGTTTACCTGACGTAATATTAAGAGTTCTATTTTCTCCGATTCGATCATTTCATAACTGTTTCTATAGTGTAAACGAAAAAAAAGAGTGCCACCCTGACACTCTTTTTAACTTTTTTTGAAAAAAAATTACAATCTCTTTTAAAACAACACATTGGGAAGGTATTCCGAAAGTGATTTACGCAGTTGCTTCAATGATCGGGATATTTGTGTTTCAATGGTCTTCTCTGATACCGATAACTTTTGAGCAATTTCTTTATAGCTCAATCCTTCATCACGACTCATTAAAAATATCTCACGCCTTTTTTCAGGCAATTGCGATAAAGCATTATTAATGTGCGTCTCCAATTCTTCTTCCAGTATTGGATTATTGAATGGAACCATTATTTCTTTCCCTTCAGGAGAATCAACTTCATTACGTTGTTTCACCTTGTTTTTTCGTTGTACATCAACACAAATATTGAAGACAGCCTTAAATAAATAACTCTTTACAGATCCATCAATTGAGGTAAGCTTGCCTTTAGACCACAAATTGATAAAAAGCTCCTGCACGGCTTCCTCAGCATCCCAGGTGTTACCAAGTAGTTTGGTGGCAAACAAAATGCACCTTGGGTAATACAGATTAAAAATATCATCAAATGTTATAGCTTTGATGTTTCCTTCCATGGATTCGACTTTCTAACCGATTTAGTAAGGACAAATATAGGCAATAAAGTTGCTCTACCAATAAACTCTTCATTTTAGCTTGTTGGTGTGAGCAATTGAATGTTAAGCAATCACTTATTATGGTAACAGCAAACAGTTTTCTCATCTGGTCCCACACCTGTTATTGTAAGGAATTTCCAATGGTCAGGCAGACATTAGACGAATAGGCATTATTTTAAACAATTCAACAGATCGACGATTTTACAGTTCAACAATTCAACCATTTTACAGTTCGACAATTCGACAACTCCTCAACTATCCACTTCTAACTCAATAGCTATACCGGGGCCAGCTACAATACCATAGACACCCCGGTAACAAACTATTGATATCAACAGTTATTTCTTTACAAAACGGATGGCCTGACCACCTCCGGCAGCAAGATTCACATCCAGTACCGTATTGGAAGTCACTTCTTTCTCTTTAATCTTATAAGCTTGTGGATTTGCTTGCCAGTCGGCGTCCTCTGCATCCATGTATATTTGAGCCGCATAGCTGACTCCTGGCTCAAGAAATTTCAACTCCACTTTCAACGCTCTTGCCACTTCATTGGTGGCACTGCCTAAAAACCATTCATCACCACTTCTGCGAACCACTGTTATGTATTCCCCAACCTCTCCGTTAAGAACCTGCGACTCGTCACTATCGGCATTAAAATCGGCAATAAACTGAAAAGCCGGATGCCCTTCGTAGTTTTTAGGTAAGTCGCTGGCCATTTGCAATGGACTATACAAAATAACAAAATTAGCAAGCTGCTTAGCCAGTGTTGTGTGTGTTCGTGTCATACTGATATCTTCGGTATTCCATTTTACACGGTCGCCGGCATTCTGATACAATAAATCAAAGGTACCCGGGGTATAATCTGTTGGTCCACCCAATCCCCTTGTAAATGGAATAGTGACTGTATGTGCCGGAGGGTTACCTTCGCTCCAGGCATTCCACTCCATACCACGTACCCCTTCACGGGTCATCATATTTGGCCATGTACGTCGTATACCTGTTGCCTTTATGGGTTCATGTACGTCGAGCATAATCTGGTATTTAGCAGCCAGCTCAACCACTTTGCGGTAATGGCGAACCATAAACTGCCCATGATGGTGTTCGCCACGTGGATAGATACCACCGGCGTACCCCGTTTTAACAGCATGAATACCCAGTTCGTGACACATTTGATAGGCCGCTTCCATATACTTCTCATATGATTCAATGTCGCCTCCTGTTTCATGGTGACCAATGAGCATCACACTCTTTTCGCGTGCATATTCAGCTACCCTTTTCAGATCAAAATCACTGGCAGGTGTAACATGGTCAAAGGCATCTTTAGCGCCCCAGTTTTCCCATCCGTCATTCCAGCCCTCAATAACAAGCCCTTCAATATTATTAGCAGCAGCAAAATCAATATGCGCCATTGCATTTTCAGTTGTAGCGCCGTGTCGGGGACCAGGATACCATGTTTCAGTTCCCAGGTGCATTCCCCACCAGATTCCAATGTATTTCATGGGTTGAATCCATGAAGTATCTTCAATGCGACTTGGTTCATTCAAATTAAGTATCATATCACTCTGTACCAGGCCAGCTGCATTATAACTTAGCTGAATAGTGCGCCATGGTGTTTTCATTGGCGCAGAAGTACGCACCTTATCTCCGTTTGCCCATGGAACCAACTCAGCCTCATACACGCCTGTTTCTTTCTGTTTTAGCGTCATGCCAGCATAATCGGTTAGAGCCGCTTCATGAATACTGATATGAACATTCTTATCACCTCTCATAGTTACAGGTGTGGCCACCCAGCTGGCTTCCTCCATAGTTGTTTGCTGGTACAATTTTTCATAAGTATTGTAGTCAGCCCAAATCCACCAGGTATCAGGATTACCACTCACATCAAACTGAGTCAATTCATCCATTATGATAAAATTGCCAATATTGTTCTGTTCCGGTATTTCATACCTAAAGGCCACCCCATCATTATAAGCCCTGAAATACAAATTCATCAATCGTTTTTGACCAGC
>JAKSBD010000073.1 GCA_022361295.1 Bacteroidales bacterium | reverse complement strand
GAGGGGATTTAATGGCGGAATTTAATAATAGATATACAGTGCGACAGATCTTGACGCAGCTCGTAATTTGTTTGGATACCTTAAAGCCGAGATAAGATAAAAGCTTTAAATATATTGAAGAAGCCAATTAATTATAATTTTGAAATATGATTCAAAAAATAATGAGAGCAGATTTAAAATTTCGCAGCATAATTTACAGTTGACTGGCTGCTTAAGAATAAAATGTTGATAGAGAAGAAAGGATTGGGCATGATTTTATGAACAGCTATGTTAAAACCATGAGGTCTATGATAGGAACAAAACCGCTGCTGATTTGTGGGGCCAGTGTAATTGTTATTCGTGATGGACATATTCTGCTGCAGAAACGAAAAGACAATGGGTGTTGGGGCTACCATGGAGGATGCCTTGAATTGGGTGAACGCTTGGAAGATGCGGCAAAGAGAGAACTTTATGAAGAAACTGGCTTGAAGGTCAATTCTATGAATCTTTATGGCGTCTTTTCAGGCCCTGAACTTCATTATGTGTATCCACATGGAGACGAAGTATATAATGTTGATACTGTTTATATATGCGAGGACTTTGAAGGAGAATTGAGTGCAGACACTGCTGAAGTTTCTGAACTCAGGTGGTTTGCATTCAATGATGTGCCTGATAACTTGAGTCCGCCTGTGAGTGGAATTATTCGCGAATTTATCAGTCAAAAGCTGAGTAAGGATTCTTAAGTCGAAAGAAGTCGATTAGCAATAATTGACTTCTTTTTTTATTGAATAAAGGAGGGATTTGGGTGATTATGAAGAATAGATTAAGAATATCAGTTACATGATATACTTTGCATTTCAATACACCAATTGCAAAGAATGTTTTTAAACTCTTTGATATAATTCTTACAGGAGGTGAGGTTATGGATTGGCAGAATCGCATGAACCAAGCTATGGAATATATTGAAAACAATCTTTCCAACAAGATTGACTATTACTTAGCAGCGCAATTTATGAACTGCTCTGAATGGGAGTTTCGTCGGATTTTTTCATTCCTTGCTCAAATCCCATTATCTGAATATGTTCGCCGCAGGCGATTAACTGTGGCAGCGATGGATATCCAAAATGGAGAGAAGATAATTGACATCGCACAGCGTTATGGATATAAGTCCCATGCAGCTTTTACTAGAGCATTTAGGCATATGCATGGGGTAGCGCCATCCTTGGCTCGGGACAAGAGGATAACGCTTAATCCCTTTCCACGCCTAAACTTCAAATTAGTCTTGATGGAGGGTATTGCTGTGGAGAAAAATTCTAATCAAAGGACAAATATTATCGGTGCCGGTGAGGTTGGCTACGCTATTTCGATTGATATGGACAAGGCTAATGTTCATAAAACAAACGAACTTTTTTGGAATATAAAGGGGAATGACGTCGTAGGTACAACTGCACTTCCGTTCTATGGTGCATTTGTTTCAGAAGAAAAGTGCCAACTCTTTGGTGATGTAAAAGGAAAAAAGGTACTAGAGATAGGCTGTGGAACTGGTCATTCCTTGCAGTATATAGGAGAACGCAAAGCATCTGAATTATGGGGCATAGATATATCAATAGAACAGATTAAAAAGGCGGAGCATCATTTGGCAGCACACGATATTTCAGCAAAATTGATCTGTTCCCCTATGGAAGAGGAATGTGGAATACCAGAGGATTATTTTGACTTTGTCTATTCGGTATATGGAATAGGCTGGACAACCGACCTTGATGGAACTTTTTGCAGGATTGCCTCTTACCTTAAAAAAGATGGTGTGTTTATTTTCAGTTGGTCTCATCCCATACACAAATGTGTCGCATCTGAAAATGATATGCTTGTATTCAAGAAAAATTATTTCGATGAATCTTGGTATTCGGTGTCTATTGATGGAGGTTTACTATCATTATCAGATCGCAAATTATCAACTTATGTGAATGCGCTAGCTAAAGCAGGATTTGTGATCGAGCAAATGATAGAACAGTCTGATAATGAAATGCTGAAATCGAATGAGAGCAATTTTGCCCAAAAGGCAAAAATGCTTCCTGTAACTTTTGTTATCAAGGCGAGAAAAAGATAGAGGCCTTGAGGATTTTTTAGATTACATTCAAAAAAGGTAATAGAAAAAAATGAAACATTTAATGCCAAAAGAAAAAGAAGATATTGTTTATATAGAAACATCCGGAATTGCTGATTGTGTCTTTAAGTGTGGAGGATAGCAGTAGTTGTAATGCAATAGTAATGTGTATCTATTTTGTACGCCAAAGACAAATAATAACTTCAATATAAATACAATGAAAAGTCCTTGATATCAAGGGCTTTTGTTGTTTTTGGGGCAAAAATATAATGATTTATAGGCTAAGATTTATTTTTAAATTAACCATTATGAGATTTGAAGTGTGGACATATGAGTAAGCGAACTATTCAAAAAAATTGAACAGTTCGCTTTTTTAGGATTTTATCTGTTTTTAAACTGACCAGGCCTTAACTCGTTGCTGAGCAGCCCACATATCATAATACTTACCTTTTAATTCCATTAATGCATGATGTTTACCTCGTTCAATGATTTTACCGTCATCCATAACTAATATTTGATCGGCGCCGACAATGGTGGACAAACGGTGGGCAATAACGATTACTGTCTTATCTTTTACTAGTTCATTAATGGCCTGTTGTACAGAGACTTCGCTTTCCGTATCAAGGGCAGCAGTAGGTTCATCAAGTATAACAATAGGAGCTTTTTTAAGAATGGCTCTGGCAATGCTGATTCTTTGACGCTCACCTCCTGAAAGGGTACCGCCAATATCACCGATGGTTGTATCATAACCTTTAGGAAGTCGGTCAATAAATTCATTACAGTGGGCCGCCTTAACCGCATCAAATACGTCAGCCTCTGATGCATTAGGATTATCCATTCGAATATTATTCATCACAGTATCATCAAATAGATAAACATCTTGAAAAACAACGGATACATGTTTTATTAATTCTTCTTGTGATATGTGACGTATATCGGCACCACCGATTCGTATGCTGCCTTTTTGTATATCTGCATAACGCATAAGCAGCTTAGTTAAAGTAGTTTTACCACAACCTGAATGTCCTACAATGGCAGTCATACTTCGCTCAGGTAATTGAAAGCTTGCTTCTTTGATTGTCTTTTCATCCTGTCCATGATAGGTAAAGTCCACATCTTCAAAACTAATGTCGTATCCCTTCGCAACTTCTTTCGGAGTCCGTGTTTCTAATGGGTTAATATTAAGAATATTATTAATATTATTCAGTGCAATATCAGTGGTTTCGAATAAATTAATAACTGCAACGAATAAGGATATAGGCTCGACTAATCTTGCGACTATTAATAAACAAGCAGCTAATGTCAGTATTTCAAGAGTGCTTCCCAGTACAAAATATGCGCCAACGAATAATAAAACCAGTAACAGACCTTCAATCATTAAACCGAGAATAACATAGGGAAGCTGGGTTCGGTTAAGTCCTGAAGTCTGAATACGTCTAACAGCATCAATGGAGCGTTGAAGTTTCTTTTCATTGGCACCTGTTTTATTTACAGCTCGAAGTACAGGCAGCCCTTGAATGTATTCAATAAAACCTGCTTCCAGTTCAGCGTTGGCATTACTAAAGGTGGACTTTTCTGAAACGTTGGTGTTTCTGATCTTATGATATAGAGGTATAGCAAGAGGAAATAACCCAACCATGAATAGGGCTAAGCGCCAGTCAACAATAAAGGTGATGGCTACGATTGTAACAGGAACAAAAATCAATTCAATAAGCATGGAACAAACAGTACCCATAACAAGAACGGATTCTTCAACATTTGTTGAAAAGATTGCGTTAAGCTCACCTGTTTTAAATTCAGACAGGGTTTCAAGAGGCATCCTCCTAAGACTTTTTCCTAATCGTGTTCTTAGACCATGAGTGATATCTACAATATTACCAGAAAAGTCAAAGTCATGTCCCATCCATTTAGTAATCAGTGATAAGATGCCAATAAGCACCATAGCACCAAATAATAACAAAACTTTTGTCATATCAGGTTCTTTAGCAAAAAGCTCTTTCATTAATGGATAAAACATTGCAAAGACGATACCTTGAGCTATATAGGTGATGACAAAATACCGTAGAGATCGCTGAAATAAAGCTTTTTTTTCACCGGTTGCCTCAATAGCAAGTTTATAAAGTTGCTTTAAAGGTGTATAACTTCTGTTTATCATAGAGCACCTCCTTTATGATGTACATCCCAGTTCTGAGCTAAGGTGTAGTTTTTCCAGAGCGCGGCATAAGTTCTGTCGATAGCAAGAAGTTCATCATGTTTTCCTGCTTCTGTCAATTCACCTTTGTCAAAAGCTATAATCTGATCTACATCTTTAATAGTAGACAGCTTGTGAGCGATGACGATAACCGTTTTATGCTTCAGTAGATTGGATAAGGCCTTTACAATTTCTTCTTCATTTTCAGGATCTGCAAAGGCTGTTGCCTCATCTAATATAATAATTGGTGCATTTCTAAGAATGGCTCTGGCAATGGTGATTCGCTGCTTTTGACCACCGGAAAGGTTTGCACCACGGTCACCTGCCATGGTTTCGTAACCGTTAGGTAATGTCATAATAAAGTCATGGATCTGAGCAGCTTTGGCCGCCGCAATAACCTCATCGTTAGTCGCATCTGATTTTGCAATACGAATATTACCTGCCAAGGTGTCATTAAAAAGAAATGTGTCCTGAAAAACAAATGACACTGTGTCCATTAACACATTGGCATCTATATCTCGAATATCAACACCGCCAATGCGAATACTTCCTTTATTAATATCCCAAAATCTTGGGATTAATCTTGCTACTGTACTTTTTCCAGCGCCACTTGGACCAACTAGTGCAGTTGTGGTGTTTTGGGGTACACTAAAACTAATGTTTTTAAGGGCATGAATATCATCGTTGTTATAGCTAAAAGACACATCGTCAAAAGTTACATCATAGCTGGTTGGAACTTTAGGTGCAGCAGCTTTTTTAAGAATAGGCAATCCATTGACTTCATGGATTCGTACAGCTGCTGCATGAGCTTTTTTAAGAGCCTGATTAAACCACATTAAAGGCATTAGGGCATCGGCCATACCGGTGCTGACCATAATAGCTGCAATAAATCCTTCAAGACCAAGGCTACCTCCATTAACAAGCAGAATACCCAATCCGGTTACCGTTAATAAGGTGGGTAGAGGACTTAATATAATCAAGGCAATTTTACCCGGAATGGCTGTAAGTTTGATCCAGGTTTTGGTATGGTGCATGTACCGTTCAAGTGCCAGGTTGTAGCGTTTTGAAGAGGTGTTGCCATCGTCAAAAGTTCTTACAACAGGCATTGCCTGTACAAATTCAATAACAGCTTTATTGATGTCCGATTGACTTTGTTCATAGCGTTGTCGGTGCTCTGCATCATCTTTCATAGCTCCATACATTAGAATTATACCAAGGACCAAAATTCCTACAGCAGCCAGTGCAAGACGCCAGTCAATGGCTATCATGACAATAAGGGAAACAATCGGTGTAATAATACTTTTACCAATCATCGGTGTACTGTCTGCCACAAAAGCATGGAGACTTTTTACATCATCAAGAAGTACCTTTTTAAGGGAACCTGTGCCGGTTGCAATAATATAACCTAGAGGAACTTCACCAAGACGTATGGTAACGTTGGTTCTTATAATAGTTTCAAGCTTAAAAGCACCAAGGTGGGAGACAATAAAGCTGTAATAACGAATAATAAATGTAATAATAATGGCCGTGGTTAATAACCAAAAAGATTGTCTGAAATTCAGACTTCTACCAAAAAGTGATAACTGTCCACCTATAATAATACCAATAATATTTGCCAGCAATACGTTGCAAAGAATCATCAGTGCACCGTTGACCATGGCAAGAAATACACCGCCTGCCATATGGTATTTTACAGGGGAGGTAATAGCCCATAGCCCTTGTTCAGTGTTTTTGTTGCCTTTTGCCATTAAATAACACCTGCCTTTTCAAAGTGCTTTTTAAGCACATTTTTTCCGACATAAGCACCAACAAAGCCCATAATAATGGTTGCAATTAATCCTGCAATAAAACCGGGACCTTGAATAAAATCAACTAAGGGCATAATATAAGTTTCGCTCATACCACTTTCTAGAACAGACTGAATATATTGATCGGTGGTAAAAAGGATTGGTTGCATAAAACCTAGCCACTGAAGTGTGATACATACAACGAAAGCAATTGCGTTTTTTGAGAACTTCTTATATTTTCCCGTACCTGCGATGACATCAGCCAATAAGCCACCCACGACACCAAACAGAGGAGTCCAAATGCCGTAGGTGCCTATAAGAAAATATATAAGACAACATAAGGTAATGGCCGTAGCAATGGCCCAGCGTTTTGGTGCCTTAGCTATGATATACATGAAGATAATGCCGCAAGGGATTGCAGCTATTGCCATGCAGAATGTCCATAATATGGGGATAATAGCTGAACTAAAGGCTGCAATAATTTCTGTAATGGCAAATAGCAGACCAAAGATACCGATAGTGATAAAATCTCTACCTTTAAGTTTTTTAGTAGTCATAGTGTTTGTTAATGTATTATCTGTCATTGTGTCACCTCTCTTTCTGTTTTTAACCCTTTATAATTCAATTACCCGATCGCAGACCGTTGTTAAAAATTCATGGTCATGGGTAATAACGATTACATATTTTCCTTTATCTTTTAGCTTTTTAAGCATTCCTTTTACCATTAACATATTGCCGTAATCAAGACCGCTGGTTGGTTCGTCAAGGACCATAGCTTCAGCGTTTTGGACGATGCCTACGGCAATGGCAAGCCGTTGTTTTTCGCCGCCGGACAGGCTCATTGGATGTCGAATTTTAAGGTGCAGCAGATCAAGCATTTTTAAAACTTCGTCATCAGTATAACCACAATCCTCTTTACTTGTTCGTTTTGCAAGAGCTAGTTCAGCGATAACGCTATCTGCAAATAGTTGGGATGTGGTATTTTGAAGTACCATATAGATCTTGCCAAGTCGTTTTTTTCTGGTATAAGGTTTCCCATTAATGGCGATGGTGCCACCGGTTTCTTTTAACATGCCGCAAAGACATTTTGCAAAAGTGGTTTTTCCCCGACCATTACGCCCAACAATACCGTTAATCATGCCACTGCCAAAACATTCATAGAAGTCTTCGATTACCGGAGACAGGTTTTTGTAACCAATGTCTAAGTTTTCAACAAGAATACTGGTTTTAGCATTTGCAGTAGCTTCACAGAGCATTCTTTCTTCTAAAACCATAGCTCTTAAACCTTTATCATGAAGGGTTTTTGTTGAAATACTTTTAATGGTTTCACCATGGATTTCGTCAACAAATTCCCCTTTGTCTAAAATAATAAGTCGGTCAGCCAGATGTCTTAAATAGTGAAGGCGATGTTCGGCAATTATGACAGTTTTTCCATTGGCTTTAAGAATGCCTATAATGTTTTCTAACTGTTTTGTTGCTTCCACATCAAGGTTTGCTGAAGGCTCATCCATTAGAAATACATCAACGCCCATAGCATAGATGGAAGCAATAGCGATGATTTGCTTTTCCCCGCCTGAAAGTGAAAAAATACTTTTGTTTAGGAGATGATTAATACCAAGCAGCACAGCAGTTCCATGAACGCGTCGTCGGAGTTCTTTTCTGCTTAGGCCTAAGTTTTCGCAGCCAAAGGCAATTTCGCTTTCCGTATCCACATTGAAAAACTGACTGCTAGGATTTTGAAAAACACTGCCGATTTTTTCCACTAATTCATCGTTGCTGTATTCATTAATATTCTTGTTGTTAATAACTACATTTCCATCAAGAGCACCTTTATAAAAAGTGGGAATCAATCGGTTAATTAGTCTTAGCAGTGTGGATTTACCACAACCGCTTTTGCCGGTGAGAACAATACAACTGCCCTCTTCAAATGTTGTATGTATGTTTTTAAGTGCTACACTGTTTGAGGAGTCATAACTAAAACTATTAATTGCTAAATCCACCATTTAAATCACCTCCATAAAAGCCATGACTGCCATGGCAGCAAACAGCAGTATTAATAAACCGTTTGAAACAGCGAATTTGTTTTCATAATAGGATGTTCTTTTTTTCATTGAATCAATACCTCTTGTCATGGATGAAACGGCTAATTCATCTGCTATAATGGTCATACGCATCATAATCGGAACCAATATGTTCTCTACGACTAGAACAGGATGTGTAATTATACTTTTTAAGTTAAAGTTAAGTCCCCGCATTTTCATAGAATTAATAACAACACTACTTTCTTCTTTTAATGTTGGAAAGAATCTTATGGCGACAGCTAAGGCAATGGTAAGGCCTCTTGGGAAATTTATGTCTTGTAATGCTGCAATTAGTTTGCCGATTTTTGTACTGGCTATTATGCTGGATGCAAACATAATGACAGGCACTGTTTTTCGCCCCATAACACCAACCATAGCCATTAGACCGGTAATAGGATTTGGTATTAGAACAGACAGGGCGATCATAAGCCAGACAATACCGTAGGCGATGCTATACCGCAGGCACTTTTCCCACATACCTTGCCAGATTAGAAGCATTGCTAATACAATCATGCTGACGATTTCCATTTTAAAACTACGATTGGTCATACCGATAATATTGATGAGTACGAGAATAATTAATTGGGCTCTGGGATCAATGGTTTGTTTTTCAATTGGTGCATTTATTGTCCCTTCTACAATCATTTTTCCACCTCCTGTTAAATTGAAATTCCTTTCAAATTGCGCTATAATGATAATGACATGCGTTATCATTATGAATAGTGTAACATAAAAAAGATATATAGAGTTCTATTTTAAGGGATTATGGAATACCGCCATAAAGCTATGAAAAATTGCCATAAAGATTGGCTTGAAGATTGCCATAAAGGAGTAGAAATGCAAGCGTTATTAGAGAAAGTTTATTTAACCTATTTTAAGACTAATGGGTATTATTATGCAGAAAGTGAAAAGAATAAGCCTGGCTACAGTTTTTGTCTGGACAATGACTTGGGTCAGGGGAGTTATTGGGTTTATCCGGTAAATGACTGGTTTGCTATTACCTCATATAATACAAAGTATAAAACAAGGTTTACATCTAATAATTTCAATCCGGTTGCGCTGGGATTAGGCTTAAGTTGTGCATCTAATGCCAAAGACTGGTTTGGTGGAACTAGTAACGGTAAAAGGCAGTTGGTGGCAGTTTGTGGTGATGATAGTACAATAGAGTTAAAGGTAGAATCGGGAGATTATGTTAATACAAAAGGTGTTGTCCTATTACCTGAATATTATAAAAAACGTATTGAGCCTATTGCTAGGCAGAGTTTTGATGATTTTAACAATATACTAACTAGTATAGTTAGTTCAGGGCGCGAATTGCCAGAGTTTTGGCAGTTAATTGATAGCCTTTCTAATCTTTCTTATGACAGCAGTTGTATTGATTTAGTTTTAGAAGGTAAAATTCTTAGCATTGTAGGAACTATACTTACACATCAGGAGTCTCTTAAAGCCCAAGAGATGTATGGATTGGATGGCAGCTCTGACTTAAACCAGTTAAATCTCGT
>JAKSBD010000074.1 GCA_022361295.1 Bacteroidales bacterium | reverse complement strand
GATACAATCTCGCCTTCAGGATTCACGATGAAGGTACCGCGTTCTGCTAAACCAACTTCTTCGATCATTACTTCAAATCCACGGGACAAAACACCTGTTGGGTCAGCTAACATTGGATAGTTGATTTTTTTGATGGTATCTGATGTGTCGTGCCATGCCTTGTGCACAAAATGTGTATCAGTAGAAACTGAGTAAATTTCAGCACCTGTTGCCTTAAACTCATCGTATGAGTTGGCTAAATCTTCCAGTTCAGTAGGGCAAACAAATGTAAAGTCGGCAGGGTAGAAGAAGAATACTGACCATTTACCTAATACATCTTCTTTTTTTACTGTTTTAAACTCATCGTTTACATATGCTTGTACTTCAAAATCTACTACTTGTTTTCCAATCTGTGACATAGTTATAATTTTTAATTGTTTATAATTTCTTTGTTTAAATTTTACATCAGCAAAACTATAACAAGAGTTGATATCAATCAAATAGATAGTATTGATTCAAAGGATAGACGAAGTTTATAATCGCAGTAAGCCAAATAGATACACAGTGTTTGAGTGTTTTTATTTATTGAAAAATAATTGAGAAGATAATTGTCAGGCAGAATTTGTAAAATGAGCACTTTTCGCCAGTCATAGCGAATGCTTCAATCAGGTGCAAAGACGTGGAGAATTTGGAGAAGATTTAGCCACAAAGTTGTAGCTGACGGTTCATTTTCTGCATTTTCTCCGTTCTGCACGTTTTTGCCTTTTTTGTGGTCAGTTATTTCTCTTAGCCCTTACCAGTAAAGGGATACATCAACAACTTAACAGGTCCACATACCTCAAAAAATACGCAAAATGCGTATAAAAAATTCTAGTTTTCCGTATTTTTTTATTGTAAAATACTACTTAGTTTTATAGCAGATGTTTAACTATTGGTATATGGATCTTTCATTAATCTACAAAAACGCCAGAATAACAGGCATTGAACTATTGCACCTGCAATAAATTCGTCATTGCAGGTGCCTTTCCGGCAGTTCATTCCCATATGATTCTTAAGGGATTGAATACACCTCTATTCCTTACTTAGAGTAGATCGTTTTGTGACGGTGTAGCTACTGTTATGTGCCATTGTACGCCTCAAATTGTAATGGATTATTCAATATGGATTGGGACGTAGATAGGTTTTTTCAGCACACATTGATTTTTACAATCTTACTAAAACAACTAATTATGAGAAAGATATATCTGGTTTTATTTATAATAGTATTGGCATTCGGATATCCTTTAATACTGACGGGCAATGATTCATTGCGTGTTTCGCAGGGTTTGCTTATCGAGTATGAAGTTAATCAATTAGGCAAGGATTTAGAGCTTAATGAGGAGCAGAAGGAATCGATACGGCAAATCCTTGAAACAGAAAACAGGCTGAAGTCAACAACCTGGTCAGAATCTGACCTGCCCCCATATTTTAATCTTTTGAATACCACACAAAAGGAAAAGTGGCTTAGATATTCTCATCAGGATAAAGAGAGCAGCCAAAAAAGCAGTGGATTGAAAAGTACGACAAATATACAGTCAGAACATGTTATAGAACTGTCTACCGGTCATATACATGATGCTACTGTAAGGTATGAATCCGCTTCTACAGTAAATACCCCTTATGATTACTATGAGGAAATTTGTGCTGTAGCCTGGGGATGGGACCCAGAATTGTGCCTAAGAACCTACATGTTCATTGATTTGTTTGGTATTCCGGCAGGTAGCAAAATAGTTAATGCCACCTTGTATTTATACAGCGATCCGCAAAACCCCAGGCTTTCAGGTCAACTTCTGGATTACAATAATCCAACAAATTACTATCCCAATATTGGTGTTGATGGCACTGTGATTAGTAATCCTGCTTCAAATGCCATGTTTCTGGAAAGGGTAACAGGATATTGGGATTATGGAGTTACATGGAGAACACAACCTGCCACCACGCCTGAAGGTCGGATCTTTGTGCGTGAATCTTTTTCTGCGATAGAGAACATTCAAGTTGATATGACAGGCATGGTACAGGAATGGGTCAACTCTCCATACCTTAATTGGGGTGTTAAATTTCAATTGCAGAATGAATTTAGGTTTCGCAGCAGAAACTACGCCAGTACCGATCACCCTGATAGCGGCCTGCATCCCAGGCTCATAGTATTCTATAATTCACCTACCGGTAATGTTGAATATACATATGATAATGCCGGAAACAGGCTTGACCGTCAAGTTGTTATTTTCAGGTCGCTAAAGCAGGCTTCCAGAAACTTTGAACCTATTGAGCAGCATAGTGTGAGCGAGGCAGATATAAAGGGAAGCCTGGAGGACAGTAATGTTACACTTTATCCTAATCCCACTCATGATCAGCTTAATATGCGTTTCGATAAAGTGCTCAATACTCCTGTTACTTACATTTTAACAGACTTAACAGGAGTCCCCAAATTACAAGGCGAGATGACCGAAGGTACTTTAAAAACATTGCGACTTGGCGAGTTGCCTCCAGGTGTTTACCTGCTTAGGTTACAGCAGGGAAGCACATCGGTAAGCTATAAAATCATTAAGAAATAGGCAAAAAAACCTAAGGCTGAAGTTATTACTAAAAGAGCATACAAGTCGTCAATATGGTAACTCATAGTAGTGAGTAAGTTGTTCTTCTCTGAGGCTTTTACCTTTAATTAATCACTTACATAAAACGATAATAATATGAAATATATATATACATTTTTACTGACCCTGTTTGTGCACCAAGCTTTATATTCGCAGGTAATTAGTCCCGACCAATCAAACTACTGTAGTGAACATGATGAGCATTCACCTACCGAACCGGTATTGCTTAAATTGTCAGAAGCTTCGTTAACAAGTCAGTCAACAGCAGAAGATAATGCAATAAAAAGCACTGGTAGTGCTGGGTTAAAAGCTATAAGCACCATTAATTTACACCCTCATATACCTAACGGCTTTAAGCCTGACAGGGGCAAAATAGTAGGTGAAATTCCAATTTCAGGAAGTATAACACCAAGCGGTGCACAAAGCTATACGATACCCATAAGTGTTGAGCCCGGCGCTAACGGTGTGCAGCCCAATGTTAGTATTGTTTACAACAGTCAGGGAGCTGACGGGGTACTTGGAAAAGGTTGGTCTATAGGTGGCATATCGGCTAT
>JAKSBD010000433.1 GCA_022361295.1 Bacteroidales bacterium | reverse complement strand
TACAGGTGTTGCCAAAATAACCTTCGAAGGTAATAATGTTACTGAAATACAAAAGGGCGCTTTTGATAGTACTAAGGACTTAAAGGATATTACTTTACCTGAAGGATTAGAAATAATTGGTGAGTCAGCTTTTGGAGGTTCGGGTATTACAGATGTTATTATACCTAAATCAGTAACTGAAATTGGGGAATCTGCCTTTTCTAATATGACTTCCTTGAATACGTTCACCTTTGAAAAGCCAGCCAATCTAGAAACTATCCCCAGGCATATTATTTATAATTCATCTTTTAAAGGTTCTGATTTGTCTATTGAGATCCCTAATTCTGTAAAAGCATTTGGGTCAGCCGCGTTTGAAAACAGTTATCTCTATGGCATTACCTATGAAGCAACGGCGCTAATAAAAGATATACCTGCCGACTTTTCTTTTGGAAACCATATAAAAACCATATATATACCGGCCTCAGTAGAAACAATCGGATGGGATGCATTTAGCGCATGTATAGATGTAACAGATATAATTATAGAAAAAGGTTCACAACTAACAAGCGTTCATTCAGAAGCATTCAGATCACTTGGTGGAGTTAGCGGACCAAAACCTATAAATATAACAGTTGATCCTGCAGATATTAATGCTCTAGATACCTTTACCAGTGGAGATTTGAATTTATCGCAATTGGAAACTTATAACAACGAGCCTATTTCTGATGGTTTGTTTATTGTCAATAACAAATTGTTTTCTTATTCTGGGACTGAAACAGTGATCGATTTTATTCCTGAAACGGTAACAGAAATCGGGAATGGTGTTTTTGAAGAAAGAGCTCTTACTAGTATAACCATACCTGCCAGCGTTAAATCTATTGGAGAAAAAGCTTTTAAAGGTAATTATTTAACCACAATTAATTTTGAGGCCAACTCGCAATTAACGAATATAGGAGTAGATGCATTCAGGTGGCAGGTACGCGGTTCGGCTCCTACTGGAGCAATTCCTAATCTTACTATCCCTGCATCTGTACAAACAATTGGTAAAGGAGCCTTTTTAAACATTGGACTAGAGAATCTTAGCTTTGAGCCAGGTTCACAACTAACAGTTATAGAAGGAGACAGTGACAATGCTGCCAATAGTAACGACGGTGCTTTTCGAAACAATAACCTGCAGTCGGTTTCACTTCCTGAAACTGTAGCCCGAATTGGAGCCTTTGCATTCCATAGTAATAATGCTGCTCAGGATGCCAATTTAACCATTCAATTACCAACAACAAACATTGGTGGAGAGTGGGTTGATGGAAACGATCAACCAGTAACGGAGCTTTCAGATATTGAACAAGACTATATCCGTAACTTCACCATTACATTTGATACCAATGGCGGCGATGCTGTTGATGACCTAACTTACAATATCGACTCAGAATTTACTTTACCCACAACGAATGATGTAACAAAAGAGGGTTATGCTCTCATGGGTTGGTACGAGTCTGCAAATCCAGATGATATTATTACCGAAATTACTGCTGGTTCGTACGGTGATAAAACACTATATGCTGCCTGGGGTTATAATGTGGTATTTAAATGGAAAGTAGTTAATGCTTCTATCGGCAGCGATTTTGCAGGAGTTTACACTGTAAAGCCTGGCGAAGCTATTGCTGAACCTGAGCTTCCTGACTTGGAAGGTTATAGTTTTAAAGAATGGGATAAACCGCTAAGCAATATAACAGAACACACCACTATAACAGCGCTTTACCAAATAAACGTTGAATTTATTTATGATGATGGTACTTCAACAATCGAAACAGTTGACTTTGGTGCTGATGCAAGAATTTTAGTTCCAAATAAAAAGGGCTACACCACTCATTTTAGTGAAGAAGTAGATTATATTACTGTGCCTATAGAAACTAAGGTTACCTACAATGGTGCACTAAGCGTAACATTTGATTTGGGAAGTCATGGAACCACCACTGATGAGATATCTTCTGAAGAGCTGGCTCCATCAGGTTTAATGCCAGCAGCTCCGGCTATTATTTCAGAATCAGGCTGGATATTTGAAGGTTGGAGCGATACACAAGGAGGTGACATAATTTCATTGCCGGACTACTTACCAACAGAGGATGAGCTGTCCGACGATGGTTCTGACTATGCAATAACCTACTATGCCGTATATAGCGAAGACATTGCAAATAATTTAAATCCTCAGGATGCACTAAAAATAAAAGTTTATCCTAACCCTGCTACTACACACTTTAGCATTGAAGGTGCAGAGAGAGAAACACTAAGTATTTATAGTGTAAACGGAGCATTAGTAAAACAAGTCAATAATCTGTCAAACAATCAAACCATTCAAATTGGTAACCTGCCTAAAGGCATGTACCTGCTTAAGGTGGGTAATACTACACAACGACTTTTGATTAAGTAATGTTGGTACACTCATCGGGTGGCTTTAGGGTTATCCGGTGGGTTTTTAATTGAAAATAACATGCTTGCAAAGACTCATAAGAGTTAGTGTGAGCTTTTCAAACAATAAACAATGGCTATTAAATTCAAAGTACAGCAAAGAGCAAATCCTCAAAACAAAGCAGAGAAGAAGTTTTATGTGCAACCTCTTCGGGTGGGCAACATCAAACGTTCAAAACTTGAGAAGGATATTATTGAGCTGACATCATTAAGCAAGGACGATGTACGTAGTGTTTTACTAACTCTTTCAGATTTAATTGGAAAGTATATTAACCTGGGCTATAGCGTAACCATTGAAGATGTGGGAACACTAAGCCTGCGCACAAAAAGTGAGGGTAGTGAAAAAGCAGAAGAGGTAACAGCTGCCAATGTAAATAGTATATGTGTTGGTTTCAGACCGGCTGTTTCATTACGTGAAAGTGTTGATAGAATATCGTTTGTGAAGGAGTAATATTTCCGTGCTAATCGGTGCTTTCAGTGGTAAAAGATAACGCTCTACAAACCACAGAATACACAGAATTACACAGAAGGTATAAAGGATCTATTTCCGTGCTAATCGGTGCTTTCAGTGGTAAAAGATAACGCTCTACAAACCACAGAATACACAGAATTACACAGAATTACACAGAAGGTATAAAG
>JAKSBD010000653.1 GCA_022361295.1 Bacteroidales bacterium | reverse complement strand
TGCCGACTGCCGCCACCTGGGTCGATAGCAACGGAAGTCCCATGGCTTTTCTACGATACGAAAATGTCAGAACAGCCCCTGATCCACGAAAGGATGTTCTCAACTTTTTAGAAAGTGCATACAAGGCAGGTGCCAGCCTGGCTGCCTGGAATATGGAGGAATTGAAAACCCCATTATTAAAGGATTTATAATGTAGCAATATTTGTTTAGATTAGGATAAGATGGACTGTTTCGTTTTATATGCATAAAATAAAACCCGCTGACAAAATTATGTCAGCGGGTTTTAAATACTTTATCTTATATCTAAAGTTTAAGATTACTTTAAATAAGTATCCAGCCAACGGAAGAATTCGCGTTGCCATAAAATACCATTGTGGCACGATAATACCCAGTGGTTTTCTTCCGGGAAATAAAGGAAGCGGGCAGGCACACCACGCATTTTAGCCACATTGTATGCTCCCATACCTTGCGTGTAAGGAATACGGAAATCTTTAGCACCATGAATCACTAACATTGGTGTATCCCAGTTTTTTACAAAGTTATGTGGTGAGTTGGCATAACTACGCATAGCTGTTCTATTGCTCTTATCCCAGTAATTGCCCTTATAATCCCAGTCAACAAAGAACATTTCTTCAGTGGTACTGTACATCTGCTCAAAGTTAAAGATACCACAGTGTGAAATAAAGGCCTTAAAGCGCTTTTTGTGATTACCGGCCAACCAGTATACAGAATATCCACCGTAACTTGCACCGGCAGCACCTAAGCGATTTTCATCCACGAAAGGTTCTTTGGCTACAGCATCAATGGCAGAGAAATAATCTTTCATATTTTGACCACCATAATCACCACTAATCTGTTCGTTCCATTCCTGACCAAATCCAGGTAATCCTCTTCTGTTAGGAGCCACAATAATGTAATCATTCGCTGCCATCATCTGGAAGTTCCAACGCAGGCTCCAGAATTGGCTCACCATGCTTTGAGGACCACCGCCACAATATAGCAGAGCCGGATACTTCTTGTTCTTATCGAAGTTAGGTGGGTAAATCACCCATACCAGCATTTCTTTATTATCGGTGGTTTTAATCCAGCGTTTTTCAACATCTCCCATTTTTAACTGACCTAACAATGGTTCGTTAACCTTAGAGATGTTTGTACCTTCTCCTGTTTCGATATTTATATTAATAATCTCAGTAGGATGCTTCATGGATGTCTGAGTAGCAATTAAGCCACTTGCAGCAATGGCAACAGAGTTGTAGTTATGAATACCATCGGTTACCTGAGAGATATTGTTATCTGCCATGTCGAAGCGGAAGATTTCTTTTGAACCTTTATCTTCACTTGTGAAATAGATATGCCTGCTGTCAGGTGTCCATGTTAAACCGTGTACATTCTGGTCAAAATCAGCTGTGTAATCCTTCTTATCACCAGTGGCTAAATCCATGATGAATAAACGATTCTGATCTGCTTCGTAACCATCACGTTCCATGCTTTCCCAGGCAAGGTATTTACCATCAGGAGAGTAAATAGGAGCAATGTCATAACCCATCATGCCCTCGGTGAAGTTTTTGGTACTGCCATCCTCTATGTTGTATACATAAATGTCGCTGTTGGTTGAGAAAGCAGATTCCATACCCACTTTTTTCTTGCTGGTATAGGCAATATTTTTTCCATCGGGCGAGAAATTGATTTGCTCCATGCCACCCCAGGGTTTATTTGGCGAATGGTAGCGCTCACCTTCCATTATATCAATGCCTTTTCCTACAGTAGCACCATTGGCATATTTGATATAGTGTACATGTGTGTATGTTGGGTCAACCCAATGATCCCAGTGACGATACATTAAATCATCTTCAATGCGGGCATCTGCATGTTTCAGGTCAGGGTGAAGATCGTGAACCGTCTTATCCAGCTTGATACTCTTTAAGTAAACCAGTTTATCCATAGTTGGCGAATACTTATAACCTTCAATACCGCCCTCAATCTTTGTTACTTGCTTGTTTTGAGTTCCATCCGGGTTCATTTCCCATAGTTGCACATCGCCTGAAGCGGCCGATAAATATGTTATTTTAGCACCGTCAGGACGCCAGCTAACTTCAAACTCACCACCTTTGGTTGATGTAATTTGTTTAAAATCGCCACCGGCTGTTGGCATGGTATAGATATCAGAGTAGGTTTTATTCTCTTCAATCTTAGTGTAAGAAATAGTGAAAGCCACAGTCTCTCCGTCAGGCGAAACGGCAACGCTTCCTACGCGACCAAACGACCAAAGCACTTCTGGTGTCATAATTTCACTGTCAACCTTTAAATCACGGTTGGTGAAAGTTGCCTCTTTTTCAGTTTTTTGCGGAGCAGAACAGGCTCCCAGAAAAAAGACAAGTGCTGCTATAAAAGCAATTTGTTTCATGATAAAAATGATTTATTAATAAATTGTTTATTTGCTGCGTTTTTCGTTCCGACTAAGTTAAGAAGTTATTTGTTATCAGGATTTGAGTTTTGTCAGGAAAGGACATTCATTGTGATAACCAATAATCACAATGTTACATCATACCATTTTCTATTAACCTGGTTTCGACATTATATTTCGATCTCAGATTATTATGAGTTGTGTTGCAATAAGAGGTTGAGAAGCTGCTTCTTACTTGTGGCCTTTTGCCACTGATACTTAAAATCAGGAGCATTACTTGTTTCAATAAGCCTTTTTAGGGTGTGTAGTTGTAAATTCCATTCATCCTTTGAGTAGGTAATAATAAACAGAGCATGCAATGCACCTGAATGATCTGTTAGTATACCTTCATCTGATTTAAATAACATCAAATCGAATTTTCGATGGCCTTTAACCGGAATAGATAAACAGGCCACACCATCTGTAATAATGCAATCAGGATTACTAAGTTTATCGAGTATTAACTTATTAAGCTCTTCTTCATTATTTTTTAGTTTATCAACAAGTAATGTTGTTGCAAGTTTCGAAAAGCTTTCAGTTAAGTAGGTGGATTCTAAAAATGTAATTGTTTGCTGCTTAATGAATTTACGATACCACTTCGGTGTTGTTCCATCTCTTTCAACCAGTATTTCTCTGAGTTCTTCTTCGAGTAACTGATCGGTTGTTCTGATACCTGTTAATCGTTCAATTAAATGGAGTAATGCATATTCTCTCTTGATGCGGCCATGCGCATAGATAAAATACCAGGCGGCTCCGCAGGTTATAAATACAACAACAAGCAACAGAGGCATTGTTCCCATTTCAAAGAGCAGAAATACATAGCATATAATACCAATGATCTGGGCCCATGGGTAAAACGGTGAAATGTACTTAGGCCGATAGTGATTGATATTGGCTTCCCGCATAAATATCAATGCAACATTGGCAATGATAAACAATACCAGCTTTAGGGCAGAGGCCGTTTTTACAAAGGTTTCAATATCGAGAAAAAGGATGACCGCAATCATTATAGCTGAAGTAAAAATAATAGCCACCGAAGGTGTTCCCCTCTTTGTAATGTTGGTGAAAATATTAGGAAGCAATTCATCTTTACCCATGGCCAGTGGATTGCGCGAGGCCGCCAGCAGGCCTGCATTACCGGTTGATATAAATGCCAGTACAGCGCCCAATGTCATAATGATAATGCCAAATTGCCCCATAATGTTTTGACCACCAATTGATATAGGTGTGAAGGTTGAGCTTAGCTCATCGGGACTAAGAATGCCAACGGTTATGAATACAACGGCAATATATAATATGGATACTATGCCCCATGAAAGAAATATACCAATAGGAAGGTTACGACCCGGGTTTCTAACTTCGCCGGCAATAGCAGTTACCTTTGTAGTACCCGAGAATGCAATAAAGATCAGGCCGGCTGTCATGAAAACAGAATCTGTCCCATTGGGGGCAAATGGAATAAAACGGTTGGGTACAACATTGAAAGCCCCGACAATAATATAGATCAGAAGAATAAAAAAGAGAATGAGTACTGTTATGGTTTGAAAGCGACCTGAAAACTTAACTCCTCGAATGTTAAGCGCAGTAAAAATCAGGCACCAGCTAACACTAATGATTTTCATTTGCATTTCTGTAATGTCGGGCTTGAGCAGTATTACAAAAATACCCATGGCCAGTAAGGAAAATGCCGACTTAAAAGCCAGTGATATCCAGGCTGTCAAACCGCCAATGGTGCCCATTAGGGGACCCATACTGCGATCGGCAAAAACATAAATGCCTCCGGTAATTGGCATGGCAGTGACCAGTTCCGACTTTGATAATACGGTAGGAATAATCATCAGGCTGGCAATGATATAGGAAAGTACCATGGCAGGCCCCGCTTGAGTGTATGCAATAGCAGGCAGGATAAACAAGCCGGAGCTGATCATCACACCCGAGGATACGCTGATTACCTCAAGAAGACTTAACTGCCGTTTTACTTTTCTTGCCATTGTCTTGTTTTATAAAATCGATTAACCACTCATCACTCATCATTAATCATTATCTAACAATATCGGCTATACAGATGGCAATTTCAATATTTAGGCTTATTGTTCTTGGAGTGTCGTTGGGTAAGCGAATTATAGCTGCAAAAAAAAGCCGTTTAGATGATCTAAACGGCTTTTTTGAATATATCGGATAACTTATCTTCTCTTATTCTTCCTTCTTGCAGGTTTAGGTGAGGCTACTTCCAGGCTCACTTTTTTACCTTTAAGTTTGGCTTTGTTCAATTTGGTAATCAAATCTTGTTCATACTCCTTATCTACCTCAATAAATGAGAAGTTACGCAATAGCTCAATCTTACCAATCTTAACAGTAACGCCTTTCATGTTGCTGTTGATTAGCCCGATAACTTCACCGGAAGTCAGTTTGTCAGTCTTACCAATGTTTAAGAATAAACGACTAAACTTAACATTACCACGATCGCGACGTCCTTTTTTACCACCTTCTTCTTTATAGATGTTTAAGTCCGGCGCATCCTTGTAATACTCCATGAAGCGATTAAACTCAGCAGCTACAAATTGTTTGATTAACTGCTCCTTATCCATCTCTGCCAGCTTTTCGTATACAGAAGGTAATAAGGCATTCACCGGAGATGTTTCTTCCAGTTCAGTTTGTCCAACGCGCTCTAGGAAGTGGAACAACTGCTTTTCACAAATCTCGTCGGCTTTAGGAACCATTTTACGCACAAATGCTTTTTTGGCAATCTTTTCAATTGCTTTAATACGATGCATTTCACGCGAGTGGATAATGGATACTGATACACCTTCTTTACCGGCACGTCCGGTACGTCCACTACGGTGAATATACACTTCGATATCATCTGGTAAGTTATAGTTGATAACGTGTGTCAAGTCATTCACATCAATACCGCGGGCAGCCACATCAGTTGCAACCAATAACTGCAGGTGTTTCTTGCGGAATCGGTGCATTACTAAATCTCGTTGTGCCTGAGACAAATCACCATGCAGGGCATCAGCATTGTAGCCATCTGCCATTAATTTATCAGCAATGTCTTTTGTTTCCTGGCGTGTACGGCAAAAAATAATACCATATACATCAGGAGTAACATCCACAATTCGTTTTAAAGCACGGTAACGATCGTGCGCCTGAACCATATAGTAGTGGTGGTCAACTTTTTCGGCGCCCTGGTTTTTCTTACCAACACTAATCTCAACAGGCTCTTGCATGTAGTTTTTCGACATACGTGCAATTTCAGGAGGCATGGTAGCTGAGAACAATAATGTTTGACGCCATTCAGGTGTTTGTGCCATAATGCTTTCAAGGTCATCTTTAAAACCCATATTAAGCATCTCGTCAGCTTCATCTAAAATTAACCAACGCACATCACCTAGCTGAATAGCTTTTCGGTTAATCAAATCATTCATTCGGCCAGGTGTACCTACCACAATGTGAGTTCCTCGCTTTAATGATTTAATCTGAGTTCTTATCTCTGCACCTCCATAAACCGGTGTTATATACAGGTCTCTGTAATTCTTTGCATAATCTTTCAAATCTTTGGTAATCTGAAGACACAATTCACGGGTTGGACACAAAATAAGTGCCTGTACATTCTTTGATTCCCGCTCAATTTGCGGAATAACAGGTAAACCAAAAGCTCCGGTTTTACCAGTTCCTGTTTGCGCTAAGGCAATCAGATCGTTTCCGTAATTAAGAATTTCAGGAATTGTTTTGCTTTGAATTGGTGTTGGAGTCTCGTAACCAAGCTCACCAATAGCACTTAGGATTTCCTCTGGAAGTCCTGTCTCTTTAAATGTTTGCATAATCTGCTTTTTACCCACCCGCTTCCACGTTCTTGCAGCTGTTACCCGGATTTAGCAATTTACCTTATGCTACGAAGTGCTACCGAAAGTGACCGGAGTGGTCCTTATTTTTAATGAAGCGCAAAGATAGACCGTTTTTTCGATAATCTACCTTATTAGGGTTGTCCAGCGCTATATTTTGTGATTAATTAACGTTAATGCATTAATGAGGGGACTCGTTATTGTTAATAGTTCGTTAAGTTTTTTCGAAATTAATTGAAGGATAGATATTTGAGCTAATTTGCCTTTTTTGTTTAAAAGATTGGTTT
>JAKSBD010000075.1 GCA_022361295.1 Bacteroidales bacterium | reverse complement strand
GGGCAATACGATCGTTTGGATCTTCGGTTGTCAATACGTTGTCGTACAACCATGCTTTCAGTCTTTTGATAATTTTTACCATGATGTTTAAAATTTAAAATTTCATGACTATAAAGTACTGTAATCCAGACCGCATCTCCTTCAGCATATTGCGAAGGAAACATACCAATTTTACGTATTTTTGGTTGTTTTTTTGTTAATTCTTGTTAAATGCAGATGAAAAAGGAATTTGTTAATGCGGAGTTGTGGTGTTTTTATTGTATGAATATTGACTAAAAAAACGGCATATTCAACAACTTACATTCATAGCAATACTATCCTTTTAATGACCTTTCTCATCTTAAGTGAATATGAATTTCTATATCTTGCCATTTTTGATAAAATCCAAAAACATATTATAATGGCACAAGAGATTAAACTGGCAGAGGAATTAATTGAGTTTATACATCAGAGCCCAACGGCTTTTCATGTTGTTGAAAACACGGCAAAAGAGCTGGAAGCACAAGGTTATGAATACCTTGACATTACATCATCCTGGAATATAAACAAAGGCGGTAAATACTATACTACTAAAAGTGGTTCGGCACTATTTGCTTTTCAGATTGGAACGGATGAAACTGAAAACATTGGCTTGAAACTGGTAAGTGCCCACAGTGATTCACCAGGCTTTAAAATTAAACCACAGCCCGAAATGCTTGTGGACAACAAATACCTTAAACTGAATACAGAGGTTTATGGTGGTCCTATTCTGATGAGCTGGCTTGATCGTCCATTATCGTTGGCAGGACGCGTATTATTAAAAGGCGACGATGCTTTAAATCCCAAGCACCAGCTGATTGATTTCAGAAAGCCTTTGTTGATCATACCAAGTGTGGCCATTCACCTTAACCGCAGTGTTAACGATGGCATAGAGCTTAACAAGCAGGTAGATATGCTACCATTAATGACCATTGTAAAAGACACGCTTGAGAAGGAAAACTACCTGCTTAAACTAATTGCCGATGAGCTAAAAGTTAAAACGGACGACATTCTTGATTTTGATTTATTCGTATATGAATATGAAAAAGGGTGCCTGGTTGGTCCTGAACAGGAATTTATCTCTTCTCCTAAGTTAGATGATTTAGCAATGGTACATGCCGGATTAAAGGCATTATTGGCAAGCAACAACCCTGCATCAACTAACATACTTTGTGTTTTTGACAACGAAGAAGTGGGTAGTGTAACCAAACAAGGTGCGGGTTCGCCGGTACTGCGTAATATTATTGAACGCATCATGGAAAAGCTTGGTAAATCGCAAGAGGATTATCAGCGTACCATCTATAAATCATTTATGATCTCGGCTGATATGGCTCATTCGGTTCATCCTAACCATCCTGAAAAACATGATCCGGTGCTCCACCCGCTAATGAATGCCGGTCCTGTTATTAAAATTCATGCTAACCAAAAGTACACTACTGATGGTGAAAGTGGTGCCATATTTGAATCAATATGTAAGCAAGCCGATGTGCCTGTTCAGAAGTTTGTAAACCGCTCTGACATGGTTGGAGGCTCGACCCTGGGTAATGTTTCTACCGGTAAAATTGATATTCGTACTGTTGATATAGGTAACCCAATGCTGGGTATGCACTCTGTGCGTGAACTAGGTGGAACAAATGACCACACTTATGTGATGAAGGCATTTGAAACATTCTACAATATGTAATAGCCTGAATTCGATACTAAATATCGACCTCAGACATAATTTACCTATTTATTTGTCATATGATGGCAGTGCTTGCAACAAGTACTGCCATTTTTATGCTCAAAAATGTTACTTTTAGGCCTTACATTTTTTTGGAGAGATATTAATACCAATAGATCGTTAGACTATTAGACAATAGACATCGGAGCTATGAAGAATTAAGTGTTCTTAATGGTTTCAAAACTGATTTACAAAGTGCATAAAACCAATATTTTAAATAAAACAAGTAAATTAACTCAAGTGCCTATTCTTCTATTGATTACAAAAACCTAACGAACTATTAAATACGAAAGAGAAAATTAATTAAAACCTAAAACTCAAACACATGAAATTAAAGAACACACTGCTTATAACCCTAACTATCTGCCTATTAAGCGCCTGTAAAACAACAGAGATATACTCTGATTTTGATCCGAATGCCAAGTTTGACAGCTATAGCAACTTTATGGTATTACAGCATATGAAATCAATGCCTGTCAATGACAACACCAAAGGGTGGATACATTCTGCTATTAATAAGCAAATGACAAACAGGGGCTATAACGAAAATAAAAGCCCTGATTTATTAGTGAAAGTGATGATTAAAACAAAAACAAAAGAGACAACATCACTGCAGCGCAATGACAACTTCTACTATGGAAGTACCTATTACCCTTATGGTTGGGGTTTAAACACAGGTGTTAATAAGGTAAATTACGACACACACACAGAGGGTACCATTATCATTGATATTATTGATCGCGAGAAAAAGGAGTTGATTTGGCAAGGCAGAGCCAGCGGCGCTGCTAAAAACGGCAAAAAACTAACGGAAGAGTCTGTTGACAGAATTATCAATAAGCTTTTTAATACATATCCGTTGGCACCTGGGAAATGAGAGGTGAGTAGTGAGTAGTGAGAGATGAGAAGTGAGCAGTGGTTGCTTCAACATCATAGTTCATAAGTCTTTCAAGAGAACAGTTTATTTGGTATAAGTCCAGACCTAAAGGTTTTTGAAAACTTTAGGTCTAAAGCAGAGCATACCATCCAATTGATTAACCTGGCTGCCAAATAAATCAAACATCATAAATCAAATATCTAAAAGGGTGATCAGTAAAATGCTGTTCACCCTTTTTGCTTTAAATAATTATTACTTTTGTAAGAAGTATGGATTGTGATTAATGATTAGTGCTTCTACCACATCATAATTCATAACTCAAACATTACAGAGTAAATTAGTACAATGAATAAATCAGAACTTTCAGATACCGATAAGGCCTTTTTTGAGGATGGATTACGCCTGGCAGACACCATCGTTGATACTTTAGATGAGATAAAATTATGGCAGGCTACCAGGCAGGAACAAGATGCCATGGAAGGGCTTATTGATGCTCTGTCAGAAGAAGCCAGAAAACACAATGTAACAATTGATTGTCGCAAGGGCTGTAGCTGGTGCTGCCACCAGCCTATATTTGGCGTTGCTCATGAGTTTCATTACCTGTGGCAATTTATTCAGCTCAATATGAGTGATGATGAACAAAAGGAAGTGCTTCAGAATGCTTTTAACAACTATCAGAAGCGCGGTCGTTTATCGCAGGCAGAACTGGAAAAAAGTAAACTCCCCTGCCCCTTGCTGAAAAACGGCGCCTGCAGTGCTTATGCGGCCCGTCCTATGGCTTGTCGTATCTACTTATCAATGTCCGAAGCCAGCTGCAAACAATACCATGATCATCCTGAAGATGAGAAAAACTATCCTGCCTTACTGGAATTTCCGTTGCGTGCCGGACAAATGATGAACGAAGGATTTACTGAAGGACTAAAAAAGCAAGCCATCAGCAACAACGAATACCTGATGGAAGAAGGCATATTAATTGCACACAACAATGGAGAATCAATTGAGAAAGATAAACTAAATACCCACCCATTATTTAAAGAATTGTAAACCAACAAACCCACCTAACCCATGACCCAATACAGCACCAAAGAAGAACGCAGAAAATTTCGTCTGCGTACCATTATCATATCATCTATATTGGTACTCAACGTGGTAGTTATCTACCTGTATTACTATGTATTGATATTCAATGCTATTGCACCGGGTAAAGTATATGGCGAAAGCATCTTTACCGGCGGACGATATGAGATATATACGCTCAAATATTATTACCAGTACGACGGCATCACCTACTTTGATAAAATTGACTATGTAATGGGTCAGGACCTGGAACTGGGCGACTCTATAAATTTCAGAGTCTTAAAACCTTATCCAACCAAACACATTGTAGATAAGGTATATCGTGATGAATCAAAAAGGTATCAGTACGATTGTGAAGATGGTTTTATTATCAGGTATAACGAAGAGATTAACGTACACAGTGATTACCTCGGTAAAGAAACAGAAACAATTACCACTAATGAAAATTCCCGGATAAAATTATCGCCTCAAACACCACAGGATATTAAAGATAATGTAAGCCAATCTATTGATAACATACGTTTCAACAGAGGCTCTATTATTGATTATTATATGCTTAAGGTAGTTGGTGAGTCAGTTTACCTTTATTCGGTATATCACTATATGAATGATTTCTCTACAGATGCTATGCCGGCAAAGATTATTTACCAGGAGTTGCAAAAGCGCATGCCTGATAAAGATATTCACGTTTCTGTTCTTGATTTGGATAATGCTAAGAAGGAATATATGTTGGATACGGGGTGGTGAACTTAATTAGTGGAGGCACAGAAATACTCGGAAGATTAAGAAAAGTGTATTAAACCACAGAAGACACAGAAAAACACTGAAGCCAACCCCTTCGCTGGTGCGCGTATCCTCACGCGTTCCTTTGTGTATTCCCATGAAGCATAGATATATACG
>JAKSBD010000077.1 GCA_022361295.1 Bacteroidales bacterium | reverse complement strand
TAAAAAAGCAGTGAAGTATTTTTTTGAAAAAAACCTCCAATAATTTGAAAGGAATTCTTTTTATAAAAAAATACCCAATGCGAAACTACAAATGCTTATTATAAGCTCAAAAGTGAAATCATGCTTTAAGCATTGATATATATATGCTACTGGTCTTTAAGGAAAACTTTACTATTGGCGAATTTAAACAGTCGATTTGAAGGTTGTTTCAACATTATAAAATACAGAATTATATCATATCCGGAACCAAGCAAATTAAACAATGCGATATATGCAATCAGGCTATTTTTATACACAAGCAGAAATAGTAATGGTAATAAGGTTAAAATAAAAAGAGGTGCCAGGCACACTTTCATAATTTGATATTTCGATAGTTCCCCATCATAGTCGGCATAGAATACAAACTTTTTAATAGAGAAGCCAATTACCGATTTTTTATAGTTCGGAAACAAGGCAGCGTGAAGAAGTTCATGTAAAGGAAATATTAGCAGGAACAAATATACTTTTTTGTACACTCTAAAGTTTAGCTCATTATCAAATAAAGTAATATCAATTAAATAAGAAAGTTGATAGCATAGAAACAGCCCTAATAGTATTCCGCCAATGTGGATTTTTGTAAAGTTTATTGTCTTCAACTCATGGTATTCATCGTCTATAAACTTAGTGGGTTGTTCTTTTAAAAGTATTTTCATTTTCGGTCATTTTATTCCCCTAAAAAGAGGACTAACTCCTTTTAGGGGAATTTTTTACATCTTACTACCTGGCATATAATGATGATTGCGCTTCGCCCAATCTGCACAGGCATTATAAGCGCCCTTATAACCGTCGTAAATAATGCCACCGACTATGGCTCCAGCAACAAATTGCCAGAATCCACCATCTGTGGTTTTCATTTCCTGTGCATTCAATTCCTGAACGCCTAATTCTGCTAAGTTTTTCATTGTGACAAAATTTAAATTATTAAATAGTTTAATTTTGTGCAGGATGTGGCCTGCGCCCCGATGGAACTGTTTTGTGAGGACAAGGCCATTGGGGTATTTTGTATAATTTACAAATGCCAAATTATCAGCGTTCACTCACATAAAAAAGCAGTGAAGTATTTTTTTTGAGAAGAAACCTCCATTAATTTGAAAGGAATTCTTTTTATAAGAAAATACCAAAAGCGTATCAAGATTGCACAAATAATTATATCTAGTGTATTGTATATCTGTTTTGATCTTTCTTTTTCGATGGGTTTCATAATAGTGAAATTAAAAGCTTAGTTCTTAAATGAATTGACGATAGTTCTCTTATAAATTTATGTACGAGCGCCTTTTCTTGGTTTACCAGAGGAAATTAAAAACACTAAACTGATAATTAGAAAGTTAGAAGTTATATCAATTGCTCCTAGGTCGATAGATAGATTATCAAAAAAGAGTGTTCCAATAGCAATAACAAGGCTGAGAATACAATATGCAGCAATAACTTTAAGAAGTTCTAAAGCGTTAAGTACATATCCTTTCTTTATTAAAAGAAAGCTGAACGTTAAGAATACAAATATTGATGCAATAGTATAAAGTTTATGATATAGCTCTTGGCAATTATTAATATTCATTAACCATAAACCTAATAAATAGACAATTAAGCCAAATAAGGATATAACTTTTCTTTTTCTATACATACCTAAAATAAATTCACTTCAAAGACTGATCTTATAATTAAACTCACCACCAGATACTTGCTAACATTTTTCCTTAGTAGCTTCTTTGCAAACTATTTTTTTGTAGAAGACTGTTTTTTTACAAGCAAAAATAAACCTATCGATGATGAGCATAGCAGCAATCCAAGCGGTATCATACTACTATTCGATTTTAAAACACCAAATAAGACAGTGATAAAACCTAAAAAACCCAAACCAAAGATTAGTATATCTTTCATCATTGGGTGATTTTACTTATTAGTTAGATATCCAATTGCATAACCTGTGTAGTATGCGGTTGCATAAAAAAATCCTCCTGCTGCAAATACAAGTCCGGCTATAGCCAAGTGCCCTCCTCCGTTCGTCTCTATTTGTTCCTTTTTTGTCAATAACAAATCCATGCGACAAAATGATTAATAACTTTATTTACTCTCATTCTTGTCTCTTTTGACATTAGAGGAACTTATTTTATTTCCAACACATTCTGATTTGTGGCTTTTAAAAACCAAAAAATGAACTATTATAGATAAAACCAGACCCATTATTATGAAAATAATATCATAGGCGTCAATTGGTATTTTATCATCAATCCATCTAATGAACTCATGTGCGAAAGATACAGACATTGAAAAAAGAAGTGCCCAAATAAAAGTCTTTCTCAGGATCATCCAAGCAATTGGTGTAAGGGCAAATGATACTGCTAAACTAGGAAAAGAATCTAAAAAAACATTCGAAGAATGAGGTCTTAGTTCGTTTTGAATATATCTGACTAATATGATAAGAACAATTTGCAGTAATAGAGAACTGATTATATAAATATACTTGTATTGTATCTCACTGAATGTAACATAGAAAAACCTCATTTGAGGAATCTTTTCTGAGTTCCCCAAATGAAGTTTATAAAGTTTAAACTTTTGCATTACCCATATTTTCTGCACAGTTTACGCAAAACCAATCCCAGGCATTATGGAGGTGACCAACAAGTTGACCTGACCATCTTGCAAGTCTTCCACCTCCATTAATCGCTATACTTTCGTGATTCGTTAACTCTCTAATGTCTAATCTTTCGATATTCATAGTCTATTTGTTTTTGATTAATAATAATTTTTTCTTACGGATTCATATCCTTCTTTAAAGTCATCAGGACTGTCAAGTGATGCAATAGCTAAGGTGCTAACAACCCATGCTAGTGCGCCCCAAATTCCACCATTGATCTTCTTCATCTCCGCCGCATTCAATTCCTGAACGCACAATTCTTCTAAGTTTTTCATGTTCACAAAATTTTAAATATTAAAATATATATTTTGTGCAGGTTGTGGCCTGCGCCCCGATGGAACTGTTTTGTGAGGACAAGGCCATTGGGGTATTTTGTATAATTTACAAATGCCAAAATATTAGCACTCACTCACATAAAAAAGCAGTGAAGTATTTTTTTGAAAAAAACCTCCATTAATTTGAAATGAATTCTTTTTATAAGAAAATACACAAGTCGGACTCGCAGATGAAGAACCAGAATTGATTAAAACACTTACAAAAGTAATTAACAGAGGAAAGAGATTGAGTCTGCAAAACCAATTGATACGATGTTAATAACTATGCGTAATATAATAGGATCACAAAGCTGTTTGTCTTAAATAAATCCATCCTTTATCAATGCTGAGAAGTTTATTAAGAAATGCACTGCCGAGACCAGCATAAAACTTTTTCTTAAATCTGGAATATAAATAAAGTAAGCATACATTAAAACAGATCCGATTACCGAAGTTACTATTATGTAGGACAAACTGTATATGTGAGATAGTCCGAATAATAATCCAGACACTATACAAATCAATGTAATCTTATTGTTTAAGTAAGATATCTTTGTAGATAGGTAATATATAAATCTCTGATGCAATACTGTTTCCAATAATGGAGCAACTACCAAACTTTTAACTATAATTACCAATACACCATCCTTATTAATTGAAGGAGAGTCGAAAAATATAATGTCATTAATGCTTAGTATTTCCACTAATAGGTCGAAAGCAAACCATATAGATATAATAAACACATAAAAGATAGCAATATTTATAACGAAATGTTGTTTACGTAAGAGGTTAGTCATCATAAACTTATAAGGTAAACTATATTAACAATAAAAAGAAAGAAGCTCGATAATAGGTTACCAAGCTTCTCAGTTGTTTTTATTAGTCTTTACTATTTGAAAGGCATATCAGCAGCAAGTGTTCCGCCTTCGCGTTTTATTTCTGTAGCTGCCTCTAATGCTTTTGGTGCACTATCGATCGCTTTACCAATTAAATAGCCTACAATGTAATTAATAAATCCACCATTAATAGATTTCATCTCCGTCGCATTCAACTCCTGAACGCCTAATTCTGCTAAGTTTTTCATTAGTACAAAATTTAAATTATTAAATAGTTTAATTTTGTGCAGGTTGTGGCTTGCGCCCCGATGGAACTGTTTTGTGAGGACTAGGTCATTGGGGTATTTTGTATAATTTACAAATGCCAAATTATCAGCGTTCACTCACATAAAAAAGCAGTGAAGTATTTTTTT
>JAKSBD010000318.1 GCA_022361295.1 Bacteroidales bacterium | reverse complement strand
TCATGGTTCCATTGATCGGTACTGTTAAGGAGTTGAAGATGCAGGAAGAAATCATCCGCTCAACAGCTGCAAAAGTATTCGAAGAAAAAGGAACTGAAGTTGATTACATGGTTGGTACTATGATTGAGATTCCTCGTGCTGCATTAACAGCTGATGAGGTGGCTGAAGTAGCTGAATTCTTCTCATTTGGTACAAACGACTTAACTCAGATGACTTTCGGATACTCTCGTGATGATGCAGGTAAATTCTTACCTATCTACATTGAGAAAGGTATCCTTAAGCAAGATCCATTCCAGGCTCTAGATCAAACAGGTGTTGGTCAGTTAGTGGAAACCGGATGTAAAAAAGGTCGTGCAACTCGTTCGGATCTTAAGTTAGGTATCTGTGGTGAGCACGGTGGTGAGCCATCATCAGTTGAGTTCTGTCACCGTACAGGTTTGGATTACGTTTCATGTTCTCCTTTCCGTGTGCCTATTGCACGCTTAGCAGCTGCTCAGGCAAACCTTCGTTAATTGTAAATAACGATTCTATATATAAAGAGCCGCTCTTTCTTGAGCGGCTCTTTTTTTAATCTTCCTTTTCTAATTCTCTTAACAAGGTTAATACTGCATCTCTTAGTGGTTAATATCGAACTTTCCATATGTTAACCAGCATTTTCTGATACATATTAATCCGGTAAGTTTGGTTAGAGTGGTGATAACGGCATATTCGCCGTATTTATTCATCATTTTCTAAGATGATTTTGTTAAATCGTTCTTCTTTTTTCAAGGTTCAAATGTTGTTTCATCTTATTAGTACCCCAAATTGGTAATTAGTTTCAGAATAAAAACAGTTTTTTTCTTATAAGTGATTAACATCGAAGGGTGTGATTGTTTAATGTTTTGATTAATAGAGGTAAAGAGGGTTTTTGTTTGGTGGGAAATCATTTTTCATTGGTGACATTGTCAAAAAACTGATAATGTCAAGAGTGAGATTTTATATTTATATCAATAAATTGCTAAAACCTTGTGTGTTATTTATATTGATATAGTCAAATAGAGAACAACAGGATTCCTGGGGGGATGTATGTACAGAATAACTCAAAAACTATGATTATGAATGATATGAAAAAGAAGCACTTCTTGTATTGGATTTTGCCTTTAGCAATTCTTATTCCATTAATAACAATGTACTTTTCAGGGGTAAAGTGGGCAATGGAGTTGGTTTGCCCAACTGTCAACTGGGAACTAGGTATTGTTGAAAACCTTCAGCTTTTTGTTCTGCTTTTAATTTTTATAATTAGTCTGATGGGCTTCAAATATAAAGAACCATTGATTGAAAAGATCGCATTGGGCTTGTTATCTATATTCACACTATTCGTCTTTCTTGAAGAAATAGATTATGGATTGCATTACGTGCAGTATTTCACCGGCGAATCAAACACCTTATTCAGAGACCTTACTGGTGCTAAAAATTTTCATAATCTTGGTAATAATGCCCGTTTGTTCAAAAGGCCTTTTTATCCTTTAATGGCTTTGTTATTTATTATTGGGCCGTTAGTGGTTGATAAAATTAAGAATGAATACATTCGTTTCTTTATTCCTCATAAGATAATAATCGTTACAGCGATCATTACAATATTCTCTTATTTAGTACCACGCTTGCTTGTTGACTGGCACATTTTTCCTGATGGTGGATTTAAAAAGAATATAGGAGAATTCTCGGAGTTAATGATGTATTACATTTTCTTTTTATACCTGAAAGAACTGATTTTTGAAAGAGGACCATTGTTTAAAAGTAAAGAACAATCGTTCGCGTAAAGTAAAAACGATAAATAACAATTAAGAGAAGAAACCCGGATAGCTTTGGGTTTCTTTTTTTTTGGCATCAGAAAAGCTAACTTTGTACAAAAATTATAAAAGTGGGGCGAATTCTGGCAATTGATTACGGACGCAAAAAAAGTGGTTTGGCAGTAACTGATCCTTTGCAAATAATTGCAAACGGTTTGGAAACAGTGACTTCTCATGAACTATACGATTACCTGGTTAAGTACATGAAAGAAGAAGATGTGGAAAAGATTGTGGTTGGATACCCGACTCAATCCAATGGGCAAGAGTCTGAGTCCATGAAGTATATAAAGCCATTTGTTAATCGTCTTAAAAAGAACTTCCCTGATCTGCCAATTGAATGGGTTGATGAACGCTTTACCTCTAAATTAGCTTTTCAGACCATGATTGATGGTGGATTAAAGAAGAAAGCTCGTCAGGATAAGGCATTAGTTGACAAAGTAAGTGCCACCATAATATTACAAACCTATATGGAGCAAAACAGATAGGATGATTTTACCTGTTGCAGTTTATGGTCACCCTACACTTAGAGAAGTTGCCGCAACTATTTCTAAAAACGACCCCAATATAAAAACGCTAATAAAAGACCTTTGGTCTACTATGTATCGAACCGATGGAATTGGTCTGGCAGCTCCGCAAGTAGCTAAAAGTGTTCGTGTATTCGTAATTGATGCGGATGTTTTTAAGGATGAATATCCTGAATTGAAAGGGTTTAAGAGGGTGTTTATTAACCCTCAGCTTAAAGTGCTTTCGGGTAAGAGCGTTTGGATGAATGAAGGCTGTATAAGCATACCTTCAATTAATAAACAGGTAAAACGACCAGATCGTATTGAATTGTCATATCAGGATGAGGAATTTAATACTATCAGGGAAGTCTTTGAAGGAATGGCAGCTCGAATTATTCAACACGAATATGACCATTTGGAAGGTAAGTTATTTGTAGATTACCTTAATCCTGTCAGCAAGCTATTGTTGAATCGTAAGCTAAAAGCAATTAGCGCGGGAAAAGTCAACATTGGCTATAAGATCATTGATAACACCTTAGTTGACTGAATTGAGGAATTCAAAGGTATTGAAAATATTCCTTTCTCACACCTAAACAGCAGTTAGCCAATATTTTTACTGCGTTAGTGTAAAGATCCCACATTTCGATTTCTTTTCTCATAAATTGATTAATCAAATCATCCTAAAAATATTGATATGAGAAAATTTTACCTAAACAAGAGGGGATACTTTGTACTTGTTTGTTTTTTAATGGTTGGGCTTTTGAAAGCTCAGGAGCGCGTTTACGTCACAACTGACGGAGCCGCTTTTTCTAGTGTTGGTGCACATAATTCATGGGCAAATGCAACTTCTGATGTTCAGGCAGCTATTCATGCCGTTGCTGACGCTGGTGGTGGAGAAGTATGGTTAGGTTCAGGAACTTACCTTCCGACTGAAAGCTATTACGATGTGGATCCTGGCGATCCATTGTACGATGCGGACGAAGCTGCCAGAAGTTTCAGCTTTTTAATGCGTGATGGTGTTTCTATTACAGGAGGTTTTAATGGGGAAGAAAACCTTGGTGACAGAACAAACTACGGATATGAGGAAGCTAATGCAACAATATTAAGCGGAGATATTGGTGTCGTAGATGATGATTCAGATAATGCTTATCATGTTGTTTACGGTGATGATCGAACGGCTAATAGTGCAATGTTAACAGATGTTGTTATCACTAAGGGTTTCGCCAACGGTACAGGTCGAAACAGTCGCGGTGGAGGAATTCAAACCAGAGATGGTGGTACTTATACCAATATTACCTTTGTTGATAATGTGGCCAATAAAGGAGGAGGTGTTTATGCCTATAGAGGTGGTATTTTTACCAACTGTTCTTTTATTGAGAATGTAACCAGGGTATATAATACAGACGAAGCTTTGGGAGGAGGTATTTATATGCACCTTGGAACACCGATGGTAACAGATTGTGTATTTAACTATAATCGCAGTGAAGGTTCTGGTGGTGCCATTTGTGCTACTTCAGGTGAAGTTGAAAGCTGTGTGATGATTAATAATTACTGTGGTTCAAAAGGAGGAGCAGTTTATTCGTACCCTGATAATGATGGTGGTGTCACTACCGATGGAGGAACGTTCAGAAACTGTTTGTTAGCCAATAACACATCATGGGAAGATGCAGGAGGTTTATTTTCTCACGGATCAGGTATATGGATTAACTGTACCGTTGTTAATAATTACGCTGAAACAAGCGGAGGTGGTGTCTATGGTTTGGATGGAGCAGAATTTACAAACCTTGTAATTTGGGGTAATGAATGTAGAGACAGCCCGGCATCAAGTGAAGTTCGTTTCGCTGATGGAGGAGCCTATACAAATTGTGCAGTAGGTGGTTTAACTGATTTGACCGTAGGTACTGATATGTTAAGCATTAACCTGCTTAACGGAGAGGCAGACGGACCTATGTTCGTGTCTCCGTCAAGCACAAATGGAAGAGGTGATAACTCAACCGAAAGAGAGCAAAATATGCAGGCCAACTGGCAGTTTGCTGCAGGAAGCCCTTTGACAGATATGGGAATAGCTGATCTGACAGGTCTTGGTCTTGGAGATGATGATTTGGCTGATAATGATCGTGTAGTTCAGGACAGAATTGATATTGGAGCATACGAATTACTGTATTACAGAGCTACAATTGCATCAACAGGCAATGGTTCGGTTTCAGAGACTGGACCAATAGATGTTGAGCCTGGCGGTTCATTGAGTCTTGACTTTACCCCTGATGCCAATCACCAGATTCATATTTTTACAGTAAATGATGTTGACAGGTTAGGAGATCTTGTTGAAGATGCCGGAGTATTTACTTTTACAGATAATGATGTTCAGAGCAATCTTGATATAGCAGTCGAGTTTATTTCATTAACAGCCTATGATATTGACGTATCAGGTGATATTGGAGGAGATGTTTCACCGGAAGGAATTACCTCTGTATACGAAGGGCTTGATTTTAGTTTGGATTTAGATCCGACTAATGGCTATGGTTTAAGAAGTGTGATGGTTGACGGCGTTGAGGAAATTGAAAATGTAGTTGATAATGGTGATGGTACCTATACTTATGATATTATTGGTGTTTCTGCAGCTCATACAATTGTTGTGGATTTTGCCCTTATTCATACAGTAACAATTAACCTGACAGGAGGAGGAACCGCTTCACATGAAGGAGCTGTTCAAATATTAGAAGGTAATACAATTGACCTTTCATTAACACAAGATGCAGGTTATAAGCTTAAATCAATACTTGATGCAACCATTGAATCGATTGATGATGTAGTTGATAATGGTGACGGAACTTATAATTACTTAATTTCAGGTGTAACAGGAAATGTAACAATTGAGGCTACCTTTGAAATGGTTTATAGCCTAACAGTAAGTGCCAACGCAGGAGGAACTGTATCGAATATTGGTGTTACTGAATTGTTTGCAGATGAAGAACTGGCAGTTGTGATGACGCCTGATGCTAATTACCGCATTAATAGTGTTATGTTACAAGGTGTTGATGTGACTGCAGATATTACGGATAATATGGATGATACATACACTTATGTTGTTAGTAATATTACAGAGGCAACGGCACTTGAGGTTGAATTTATACATTACAATGTTGTAACAATTGTTGCAGGAGCAGGAGGTGCTCTTAGTCATGATGGTGATCATCAGATTGATGACGGAGGAAGTCTTGCAGTGACAATGACACCTGATGCTAATTACCGTATCAATAGTGTTATGTTACAAGGTGTTGATGTGACCGGAGATGTTACGGATAATATGGACGGTACTTATACCTATGTTGTCAGTGATTTAACAGAGGCTACCACTCTTGAAGTTGAATTTATGCATTACAATGTTGTAACAATTGTTGCAGGAGCAGGTGGTGCTGTCAGTCATGATGGTGACCATGAGATTGATGACGGAGGAAGCCTTGATGTTACAATAACGCCTGATAATGGCAATGTGATCGCAACCTTAACATTAGGAGGTGTGGATCAAAAAGCAGATGTAACTGATAATGGAGATGGTACTTATTCTTATCTGATACAGGGATTAACTGAAGATGTAGTACTTGACGTACAATTTACCTTGGCAACAGGACTTGATGAGCAAAATGTTGAAAGTGCAAAATTCTATCCTGTACCTGCAGATTCAGAAATAAGAAGTACTAAAGAAATTACTAATGTTAGGTTGTATAATGCAACCGGGGCACTTATTAGAGCTTTGGACACGAAGGGTATAGTAAACTCTATACCGGTGTCAGACCTGCCGGATGGTGTTTACCTGATTAGTTACACAACTAAGTCAGGAACGAGCAAAGTAGAGAAAGTACTTATTAAGCATTAATATGTCTTTTAACGATACCAGAGGGGGCTATTGCCCCCTTTGTTTTTTTACAGACTTGCTTTTTATCTAATGTAAATAATTGACCAGTTGGTGAAGTAATAATGGGAGTTAATAAAATAAAGAAGTTATTACTCAGAAATGTTTATAAATTAGTTATCAGCTAAAAATTAATTATCAAATACATGCAAAGAATCTTTCCCTTACTATTTATTGTCGTTTGCAGTATAGCTTGTGTTCCTCAAAAGGAAATAGTGTATTTTCAAGACGATATAGAAGATAAGTATATTGATACAGAGTATAATATACACAAGAATAGACAGATTGTTCAACCCTATGATGAGGTTTACATTGAGGTGATGAGTACAGATAGGGAGGGCTCTAACTTCCTTCAGTCGCAAGAAAGAGGTGGCTTTTATAATACGACCACACCCGAAGGACTATCCATCATTTCATATAGGGTAGACGAATATGGTAATGTTAACTTGCCTGTAATTGGTAAAGTGAAGATATCAGGACTCAGTATTGAAGAAGCAGCTGATTATATGGAGAAGCAGTTAGAAGACTATCTGTATCAGCCTTCTGTTAAGATCAACTTTGTTAATAAAAGTATCACGTTGATTGGCTATGTTCAACGTCCTGGTCGGTATTTTTATTCAAGTGACCACATAAACATTTTTCAGGCCTTAGGAATGGCAGGTGATATACAGGAATTTGGTAATAGAAAACAAGTTGTTATCGTTCGTGAAGAGGAAAACAATACGACTAAGGCGGTTGTTGACTTAACTAAAGAAACAATTTTTGATTCACCATACTATTATTTAAGATCGAATGATGTGGTGTATGTAGAACCACTTAAAAGAAGAAGGTGGGGAATTGACACTTTTCCATATGCTTTGTTATTGTCATCATTGACAACCGCAATTTTAGTAATAGAGTTTGTAAACCGATGATATGAGTACAGAAACTGAGGAAATAAATGATTTTAAAAGCATTGTAAGTAAGCTCACTAAATACTGGAAACTATATTTGATTTCGGTAACAATTGCCATTGGTATTGGCGTTGTTTATAATAAGTTTTCTGAGCCGTTGGTAAGTATCGGATCAAAGGTGGTTGTTCATGAAAATGCTCGAAACAGTATGGATCCGGCCAGCTTTATGCCCGGTTCTGAGCTTTTTAGTGGAAGGAATACCTTTCAGAATAGTTTGATATCATTAAATGCACGCCCCTTGCTCGAAAAAGTTATCAGCAAGCTCAATTTTAGTGTGTTTTACTATCAAAAGAAGTTGTTGTATGATCAAAACCTATACACTTCTTCACCATTTCAGGTTGTTCTGGATCGTAACTATCTTCAGTTAACAGGTATTCAGATGCATATTGAAATAAAGTCGAAAGAGCTTTATACCCTAACAGTTGAAGTTGACGAAGCACCACTTCATAATTTTATTTCAGGTAGAAATGAACAGGAAGTTTATGACTGGGAATATAAACATACATATAGATTTGGTGATCCGGTTGAGAATGAGAATTTTAATTTTACCATTTTGTTAAAAGATGGTGTGAATCTCGACAAAATTAAAGGTCAAAAATTCTACTTTGTAACTCGCAGTAACAGACAATTGGTCAATGATTACAAGGATAACTTACTGATTGAAGCGACACAAGTTGATGCCACTGCTGTTAATATAAGCCTGGTAGCCAATAATTATCAACAAGGAAAAGACTTTCTGGATAAATATGTTGAAACAATAATAGAACATGATTTGCAGCGTAAAAATCATATTGCCTTTTCAACAATTGACTTTATTGATCAACAACTTGATGAGGTTTTTGATTCACTAAGTTTAGCTGAACAATCGTTGCAAGATTTTAAAACAAGAAGACAAGTTGTTGATGTGAACCTTAAAGCAGGACAGATCTACGAAAACCTTCAGCTTATTAATGTTGAAAAAGATCAAATGGAAGCTCATGTTAATAACCTTGAGTTTCTGAATGAAAATTTCCAAAAAGATGAAGATTTTTCAGCCCATTCAGTAACTGTTATTTCTGATCTTAACAACCAGGTTTTAAACGATCTACTAAATGAGTACATTAACTTAGTTGGCCGTGTTAACCATTTGTTGGAGAACAAACAGGCAAAAAGTCCTCAGTTAAGGGAACTAAACTTTCAGATTTCGAACCTGAAGAATACTATCCTGGTTAATCTGCAATACGAACTGGATGCATCAAGATTAGCTCTTCAGCAAATTGATCAAAAATTACGTACGCTTAATTCAGAACTTAATAGATTACCTGAAACACAACGTAATCTTACCAGTTTCGAACGTAATTTCAGATTAAATGATGAAATATACACATTTCTGATACAGAAAAGATCAGAAGCACAAATCGCAAAAGCATCTAATTTGCCTGATTACGAGATTATTGATTATCCGGCATATGAAGGGATGAAAGCTCCTAAAGAAGCAAGAAATATTGCTTTAATGCTATTCCTTGGGCTTCTATTACCTACTGTTTATATGCTGATCCATGAAGCATACTTTGAGAAAGTCAGTGATATTGATGACTATAGACTTGGATTTGATTCGCCGGTACTGGGGCAGATTTATTTAAGTGCTAATGGTCATAAGAAATTATTTGAGGAAGATGTAAGTCAGCCTATTGCAGCTGAGGCATTTAGAAAGTTACGAACCAACCTGGGTTTCTGGACCTGGCCACATGAGAAAAAGGGGCGCATTATTTTGTTTACATCCACTATGCCAGGTGAAGGAAAAACATTTTGTTCGTATAATTTAGGCCATGCTTTAGGTACCTTGGGTAAAAAAGTGGTTATTCTTGATTTTGATTTACGGAAGGGAGACCTGAGTCACAACTTTTTTGGTAAAAAAGAGCATGGAATTTCTGAATACCTTTCGTCTCAGCTAACTCTGGATGATGTTATTCAAAAACAGGAAGGAAGTAATGTACACTATATTGCAACAGGACCATTACCTCCAAACCCATCAGAATTAGTTGAATCAGAGGAATGCCTGGAGATGCTGCAAGATTTAAGAAAGAAGTATGATTACATAATTGCAGATACAGCTCCGACATCAGTAACAGCAGAGAGCTTATCACTAGGGCGCGTAGCTGATTTAGTGATGGTTGTATTACGTGTTAATTATACCTTAAAGAAGGAATTTACGGAAGTGTTAAATGAGTTGGAAGACTCCTTAGGAAAGAAAGTTACGGTTTTGCTTAATGGTGTTAAGGCATCCAGAAATAGATATTACAATTATTCATCGTATTATTTAAAGCAAAACCCTAAAAAGAATGTTTAAAATCACCAACCTGATATATGTATACTTTTTATTAGTTGCATTTGCACCTATTGTTATTTTTCTTGATTATGAAACAATAGACATAGGTTTTAACAGGTTGTATGGAGGTTCTTTGATACTGTTATCATTTCTTTTGTTGTTGAAAAAGGGGGCGAACAAATCGCGGTTTGATATACTGATGCTGGCTGCTTTCTTTGTTTATATCTTTTATTTAATAACTGATTTGGTACATGTACAGGGAACTGTTATACGTAAAGGCTATGTTTATGATTTTTTTGTAAATACTTCACTTCACATGTTGTTTTTGGTCTATCTGGTCGATAACTACAGAATGCCGGATAGTCTATTTAAAAACCTAATTGTCATCTTTAAAGGAACTGTGATACTGGCCTTTTTAGTGTCTTTAATTCAGTTCTTTGATAATTCATTTTTCTTCACTCCCGATGAGGTCTCGGCTCATGCGAGACAAATGGGCTCTTATTATAGTTCATTCAGAGTTAGGCGAGTATCAATATTTGGTTACCTTGGTATGCATGATATTAGTATATCTTTTCTACCCATTTTTGGTATTCTAATGTCCTATTATAGCATGGTGAAAAAACGAGTGCCATACCTCTATTTATTAATGGCATTCATTGTTGTATTTGTTAATAATTCGAGATATGCACAGTTAGGTTTTCTTATTACCCTGTTGCCTATGTTTATGCTTGCCAAAAATAAATGGCGAACGGCACTTATAATTGGGGTGACAGTTCCTGTAGTCCTTGTGCTGCTAGCCATAGGCTTAAGTCTTGTTGGTTTTGATGTAGAAGGATATGTTGAACAGCGCTTGTTAGCCAATTCAGCTTCAACACGATTATTAGCATTTGAAATATTCCAGAAGTTTTTTGGTCGAAACCCATGGTTTGGATCCGGAGTGCACCTCTCAAATGAAGTTATCGTTGCTTTGGCAGGACGAAGTTCACAAATTCATGTAGGTTATTTAGCACACTTATATTCTTATGGTATAATAGGAAGCTTTTTAGTATTTGGATTTTGGTTGTTAATCTTTATCAGATTTAGAAGAACCGCACTTCGAACTGCTTATTGGGGCAGTGTTGTTGGTATTCTTGTGTTTTTGTGGGCCAATGTCACATTAGTAACCTATCAGATATTTACCTATGGTATAATGATGTCCTTTCTTTTTGATCGCTATTACTATCATAATTACTTATCTCATGCTAAAAAAGATTCGCAATAACATTTTAAGCCTCATTAACAGGGGTGATGCGCGTTCTGTTTTGCTAAAAAAGAATGTGGCATTATCTGTTGTTGTAAAAGGAATAGGATTAGGAATTAGTTATATCCGCTTTCCACTGATATTGTCTTATCTGGGTAATATGTGGCATGGTGTATGGCTTACGATAGGATCTTTTACAGGGTGGTTAAGTTTCTTTAATATCGGGCTGGGCAACGGATTGCGTAATAAGCTGGCTGAAAGTCTTGCGAGAGAGGATTTGCTTTCATCGAAAAAGTATGTAAGCAGTACCTACTTTATTATATCCATTATTTCAGTTTCTTTATTTCTTATTCTTTTGCCTGTTATCCTGTTGGTTGATTGGAATCATGTGTTTAATATGCCTGATGCCGATCCTGATACCTTAAGAATGTCTTTGCTCGCATTTGTCGGTTTTTTTTGTTTGCGATTTATTCTAACCCTTATTCGGACAGTATTACAGGCGGATCAGCGTCCTGCATTTAGCGATATGATGGACTTCCTTTTCAGCAGTTTTTTTCTGTTGGGCGTGTTGGCCTTAATTAAGTTTACTTCATCATCCTTATTGTATGTAATAAGTATTTCAGGCGGCGTACCGGTTGTTATTCTTACCCTGTTTTCATTTTATTACTACCATGGTCGATACAAAGAAATAAAGCCATCTTTGAAGCATATTGATATTAAGATGCTAAAAGGATTAACAAGCCTTGGTGCCAAGTTCTTTATAGTTCAAATAGCTGTTATTGTTTTGTTTGCGACTGATAATATGATAATTACCCGCTTATTTGGTCCTGAAGATGTGGTACCTTATAGTGCAGCCCGTAAATATTTTGGTATAGTGGAAATGGGCTTTTCAATAGTGCTAGGGCCATTTTGGTCGGCTTTTACCGATGCTTTTGTAAGGGGAGAAATAACATGGGTGCGTAAATCAATCAGTAAATTAATGAAGGTGTTGACTGCTGTTGCGCTAACATTGTTGACCATGTTAATCGCATCTCCTTTCGTTTATCAATTATGGTTAGGTGATAAAGTGGAAGTTCCATATAGTTTGTCTGTGCTTATGGTGGTTTATGTGATGGTTCGTTCATGGAATAACATATTTGTATACTTCATTAATGGAGTGGGTAAAATTAAGATGCAGCTTTATATGTCTGTCTTTACAAGTATTATTAATATTCCGTTATCCGTATTTCTGGCGCGCAATATGGAGATGGGCATCAATGGAGTTATCCTGGCTACCATCATCTGTTTACTGTTTGGAACTATTTTGCATCCAATTCAATATTTCAAAATAGTAAATGGAAAAGCCAAAGGTATATGGGATGCATAGAAGCTAATTAATAATTTTTCTAAAACGTTTGCTTATGAAGGTTTTAATAACGAATGCAACAACAGAAAAAGGTGGTGCTGCAAGGGCAACTATTAGAAACTATAATGCTCTTAAAAAAGCCGGATTAGATATTCGATTAGTGGCTGACAGGATTAAGCCGGAGCAAACTGATTATATCAGTTTTGAACATAGCTGGCTGAAAGATAAGTACCATCGCTATATTAATAAGAAAGAGAGAGCGTTTATTCATCAACATGTTAAAAAAGGAAGTGGTTACTGGTCGCTTTCAAGTAAAAACAGATATAATTTAAGGAAAGGGCTATTGTCTCATAATGCAGACGTTATTCACCTTAACTGGATAAACGATAATTTTCTGTCAATTGGTGAACTAGCTAAAATTAACAAACCGGTAGTGTGGACCTTTCATGATATGTGGGCTTTCACAGGAGGTTGTCATTACACTGGTGAGTGTCAGGGATATTTGAGCAATTGCTCTGACTGTCCTTCTGTTTTAGAAACGAAAAATAATCAATTTACAAGTCGCTTGCATCAGGAAAAATTGACGGCAATTAAAAAATTGGATGTCAGCATTGTTTGTCCGAGTTCATGGATGGCTGAAAAGGCAAAAGAAAGTACGATTTTCGCGCAGAATGTGCGAATTGAAGTCATACCTAATTGTCTTGATACTGACGTTTATAAACCCTATCCTGTTCAGGAAACTGAAAACGATAAAAAGCGGATACTTTTTGGAGCAGTTAACTCATTGGATGATGAGCGAAAAGGAGGAAAGTACTTACTGGAAGGATTGAAACTGTTGGCTAAGGATGAAAGCATTGCAAATAAAATAGAGTTAATGGTTTTTGGTTCCGACAAGAGTAGTGAACTTCAGGATCTGCCATTCCCTGTTAAATTTATGGGTTTTATAAACAATGAAGAGCAGTTAGCCAATATATACAGCAGTGCTGATCTATTTGTCGTAACTTCAAAAGAAGATAATTTGCCAAACACCATCTTAGAATCGTTGGCTTGCGGAACACCAGTTGTAGCATATAACCGTGGAGGTATTAAAGACATGGTCAAACATAATGTAAATGGTTACCTGGCTAAGCCTTTTGATTCATCAGACTTTGTTGCGGGAATAAAGCATGTGTTATTTGAGGCTAATCAGGCTGAGTTATTAAATAATTGTCGACAAATAATACTTGACAACTTCTCGGAGTTGGCAGTTGCGCAAAAACACATAAAACTATACCAGGAAATAATAAATAAATAATTGAGCTTTGGAAAACCATAACTACCCCAAAATAACAATAGTTACACCATCATACAATCAGGCAGAATTTCTTGAGAGAACTATTCTGTCGGTTATTAATCAAAACTATCCGAATTTAGAATATATAATAATCGATGGAGGCTCAACAGATGGTAGTGTTGACATAATTAAGAAGTACGAAGAGCATTTAGATTACTGGGTAAGCGAACCGGATAATGGACAGAGCCATGCTATAAATAAGGGCTTTGACAGAGCAACAGGTGTTTTGCTTAACTGGTTAAACTCTGATGATATTCTTTACGCAGGTACTTTACACCTGATAGCTCACTATTATAATCTGCACAAGGATGAGCATGTATTTTATGGTGATCGCACCATTCTTGATAAGGACGATAGAGTGATTGGTATTAATGAAGGTCCGTCTTTTAAAAAATGGGAATCAAAATACTTTTTAAAGATTCCACAGGAAACAACCTTTTTTACCAGGGAACTCTACTTAAAAGTGGGAGGCCTTAACAATGAGTTACATTATACAATGGATGTTGATTTATGGACGCGCTTTCTGGAGGTATGCAGTTTTGTTCATATACCTTATTTCCTGGGAGGCTATCGCGAGCATCATTTATCCAAATCAATTGAAGTGTTTGGCCCCAATAAACGATCAGACAAAGCTCAAAAAGAAATTATACGTTACCAACAATTACATGGTTCAAAAATAGGCCGAATGCCCAAAATACGTAAACTGCTTTTTATTGCGAACCAATTGAGGCTGGTTATGGAAAAGTCATCAAAGAGAAGACGATTAGAAGTCGAAAAAATTGGTGAAATAATTTCCGGGATGTAAAAACAATCTTGTCAACCCAATAGTAAATGCCGATAGATAATCTTCGGGGTTTTTAGATGCGAACTAAAAGCGCATTTTGATTACTGATCAGTATTATGCAGGCCGTATTATGTGGCAGAATTGAAGAGTTTTAAACAACTTCACTGTATATCAGAAGGGGAGTTTTGTCAATTCAAATTTTAAAACAAGGTTATGAGGTTTCTCTTTTCAATAATTAGTATTTGCTATCGATTGGCTCGTTACATGAATAAACACTTATCAGTTATTTACGTTTATTTTGAGTGTCGAAGCAAGGCTCTGCATTTTAATAAACACCTGTCGGATAAGTATAAACTCAGTTATGCTGAAAAAAGCAAGTACAGAAAAAAATGGCGGGCTTTTAATATAAAGGTTGCTTCAGTTTACTTGTCAAATATTGCCAGCATTTTTAAAGCAGTAGATTATAATGTAGTACCTGCAAATGTATATTATTCATATATCGAGCCCTCATTGAACAACATCACTTTTGTTGCAGGTATGGAAGACAAATCGTTGCTTGACTGGATTTATAAGCAATATACGCCAAAGGTTCTGCTTCGAAATATACACGGTATTTTTTACGTTAATGGGAATAGCGTTAACGATGATCAGATTAATGTGCTAAACATGCTGGAACAACTGCCTAAGGTAGTGGTTAAACAGTCAGTTGAATCACATGGAGGCAGAAATATTCAAGTATTTGAGCAAAAGGAAAATCAATATTACAATAAAAGCGGCGATAGCTTGACATTGGATTATTTATTGAGCAAATTTAAGTCAAACTTTGTTATTCAGGCATACGTCCGACAGCACCCATTTTTTTCACAGTTTAATCCCTCGTCGTTAAATACATTGAGGGTGATGACTTATCGGTCAGTTGCAGACAATCAAATAAAAGTATTGAATGTTACCCTGAGAGTTGGTGCACCGGGAAGTGTCGTTGACAACCGCAAACATGGCGGCTATGCAGTAGGGGTTACACCTGAAGGTTACCTGAGGCCATTTGGGGTGAATAACAAAGGAGGTATTGTGCAAGAGTTTAATGGCATTAACCTCAAGGGACTTGAACGCGTTGTTGGTATAGATGAAATTAAAAAGGTAGCTGTTGAGTCGGCTAAAGTACATTACCATGCCAGAGTTTTGGGCTTTGACATGTCATATACAGATGAAAATGAAGTTAAAATAATAGAAGTAAACACCTGGGATTTAGGAATTGATAACATTCAACAAGCCAATGGGGCTTTATTCCATCGGTATACGGATGAGATAATTGCTTATTGTAAGAAACGAATAAAAACATAACCAAATAATTGAAAGGGAAGGCTTATGAATCTTAAATATCAAATGTTAAGGTTTTTGTCTGCGGTGGCGCGCAAAACCTATCGAGTGTTGCATTATGAGCATTTTGTTGAGCAGAATATTCAATTAGCTAAAAAGTTTGAACCCAAAAACGGTCAGGTGTTATATAAACCTACGCTCTCGGAAATGAAGAGTTATAAAAAAAAGTGGGGGGTATTTGGCGTTGAAGTGAGAGATATTTATGTTAGAAATGCATCAAGCTTCCTGGGCTATTTTGATGATAAAATTGTGCCATCTGACGTGCAGTTTGCTATTATTGAGCCAATATTAAACAACCGGAAGTTTGCCCTTGCCTACGAAGATAAAGCCCGAATCGACTGGATTAACAAACCAGAGCATATACCGCCTATTTACGTCCGTAATATTAATGGTATCTATTACTCAAATGATAAAAAAGTGCTTGAAAAACAATCAATTGATTTAGATGGTTTACTGGCAGGCATTGATAGTGTTGTGATTAAAAAAACAATTGAGATACATGGTGGTAAAGGTGTTGAAATGTTTGACAGAAATCAGCAGGGACAGTTGGTAAACGATAAAAATGAAACTTTATCACTCGATTTGCTGGAGCAAAAATTTAAAAGGGATTTCCTTGTTCAAAAAAGCGTAGAACAGCATCCTTTCTATAAGGCGTTTAACCCATCATCACTAAATACCTTTCGGGTTTATACCTATCGATCGGTTGTTGATAATCAAATACATATTCTATATAGCTTCTTACGGATAGGAGCAAAGAATAGCCGTGTCGATAATATTTCAAATGGTGGTATCTTTTTGTGTGTAAAAGATGGACAGTTTATTGAAAAAGGAATGAAAATAGGTGGCGTTGTGGTTAAACAGGTAGATGGATTAAAGCCATTTAAAGATATGGGACCTCTGCCGTTTATCGATGAGGTTCATAACCTGGCAAAGGAGTTAGCCGCATCTCATTATTACTGTCGTATCCTAGGATTTGATCTGGCTATTAATGCACAAGGCAAGGTAATGCATATTGAGACCAATACCTCAGACATTGGGATGGAGGGATTGCAATGTGCTTTAGGTCCTCTTTTTCGTGAGTTTACCGATGAGGTGATAGATTACTGTAAATCCGAAATTAAACCAAAGTCTAAATACAATATATATGATTGTTAAGCAAAGTGAACTTTTTCAATTGTCGAAATTCAATTTCAAAGGATTTTTATTTGGAATAACAAATTCCGACGTTGAAAGCTATGTTACTAATGCGTTTAACAAAAAAGGCAAAGAGGCTTTAAAGGATTTAAATGGTAGTTTTTGTGGTTGGTTTACCGATGAAACACAACAATTGCTTTATGTTTTCAATGATCGGCTTGGTATGATCGATTTATTCCTGATGCAGGAAAATGGTAATTGGATGATTACTGACGATTATTGGATAGCGGTTAAAGAGCTATCTCAGGCATCTGTAAACGAACTGGCAATTGAGCAATTGCTGCATTATGGATATATGCATTGGGAGAATACTTATTTGAATGAGATAGAGCTATGTTCTCCGGCAACAATCATAGCAATAGACCTGAAAACCAGTTCTGTTTCTTCAATTGAGCAATATTGGAAGCATAAACCGGAACCAAGCATAAGTAATTATTCAGCCGCCAAAGAGCAAACGGTGGAGTTGATTAGAAAGGCTGTTTACGAAAGCTTCAATCAACCGAATGCTTCATATGCAGTGGCCAACTCAGGCGGACTTGATTCTCGCTGGAATCTGTTCTTTGCCAGCCAACATAACACTCACTTTCTGTCTTATACCTATACTGGTTCTGATAATTCTGATGCTACTCATATATCAAAAAAGATAAACCAGACGCTGGGTGTGGCAAACAGGCAATATATTCATGTTAATGCCAATGATTTTATAGCAAATTACGCCGACATACATTTGAGTAATACGCCTATGCTACCCATGTATAGCACATGGTATTATGATGCTTATAAGTGCCTTCGTAATACAGACATTAATATCAATGGATTTATGTCCACTTTTTTAGATGCTTTTACTTATATGGATGGGGCTGAAGATCATGCAAAATATAAAAACAGTTCAATTAAAGATAAGCAAGAGTATTGCTATTCGTTGTATAAACCAACCGATGAGAGTTTAATTAATAAGGCTTTTAAGAAAAGGAACAACGGTCAGCTGAAGGAGTCATTTATTGCTTCTTTGGATTTGCTGGATATGAATAACTTGGGTGATATATGTGATACTTATGATTTTTACTGTCGTCAACGACGTTTAAATAAGAATGAATCCTGGACCAATTATTATGGACAGGTCGAAAGTCGAAGCCCATTGGTACATAATGCCATAGTTGATTTCTCTTTAGCGCTGCCCTTTGAAATGCGTGATGGTCGTAATTTATATAAGGAAGCAGCTGCAGATGTGATGACGAGCCTTCGATCAGTTCGATTTGAAAGAAGTCCATGGGGACTAAAAGGGAAAGGCAAAGGAATACTTACTAACCTTAAAGATCTGCTGTGGCGGGCAGATATGAAACTGTATAAAAAAACAGGTAATTCATTGTGGTTTAAGGGAAGCCATAAAAATGTTGCAGAATGGATGTGCCAAAGTCCTAATATTGATTATATCAGAGAAGTAATCAATTCAAAAAATCCATTAATTGAAGAGCGCTTTAATCAAGCTTTTTTGAATGATCACCTTGAAGCCTTAATAAGAAAGGACTTTGTATTTATGAGCTCATTGCTAACCATATTCATGTTTCTTAATAAATTGAGAGATATAAAATAATTATTCACGATCAGAGTGTTAAAATGAAGATACTTTACATAGCCAATTCGTTTGTACCAAGTAAGACAGCCAACAGTATTCATGTAATGAAGATGTGCCAGGCTTTTGGATTGATTGGACATGACGTTACCCTGTTAACCTTTGATTCTCCTCAAAATGAAGAGTCTGGAATTAATGATGTGTATTCATATTATGGAGTGAAAGATGTTTTTTCGATAGAGAAAATCCCATTAAGAAACGTAAAGGGTAAAATGCACTTATTTGCTATTGAAGCAGTAAAGTTTGCAAAACGATTTAACGCCGATCTGGTTTACACAAGGTGCGAAACACCAGCTGTTTACCTGTCATTTACCAATATGCCGTTTGTTATTGAGGCACATAAACCATTTGCTGATTCAGATGGTATTATGGGCTACTTTTATAAACGGATATTTCAGGCCAATAACCTTAAACGCTTTGTAGCCATATCAAAGGTTTTGGAACAGATGTTCACTGTTCATTTTAAGAAAAGCATTGACAGTTTGGTGCTTCACGATGCGGCTGATATCCCCGCCGATTACGAAAATGTTAATGTGAATTGGAAAGGCAGGAAAGGGGTATTAAATGTTGGCTATTTCGGTCACCTGTATCAGGGTAGAGGCGTTGAAGTTATTATTGATGTGGCCAAAAGCAATCCCGATGCTGATTTTCATATTGTTGGAGGACGTCAGCAGGATGTTGATTATTGGCAGAAACAATTAAATGAGGTAGCCAATTTGCATTTTTATGGCTTTGTAGAACCTTCCGAAGTAGCGCTGTATCGCTCACTCTGTGATGTTTTGCTGGCTCCATACCAAAGAGAAGTCTGGGTTGAAAACAAGGGGCATGAATCATCTAAATACATGTCTCCGCTTAAAATATTTGAATATATGTCTTCAAAGAAGTGTATCATCTGCTCAGATATGCCTGTTTTGCGCGAAGTGCTTAATGAAAACAATGCTATTTTGGTGTCACCAGACAACACTGAAGAATGGAGTGATGCATTAAACACTTGTGGAAATGAATCGGTAAGAACACGTTTGGCCGAACAGGCCTTTGAAGATTTAAAAGAGAAATATACCTGGCAAAAGCGGGCAGAATTATCAATCAAAGGGCTTATTGATGGACAGTAAATCATTAAAATACATAGATAGGAAGGAGTGTATTAAACCATTGGTTATTAATATTCCTTCAAAAGTACTTCCTGCATGGTTGGTTGAAGTTATTGAAATATTGGCCGATGATTATCCCAATGCTAAAATATACCTTGCGTATAATCGTTTAAACGGCAAACGTGAGAAATATAACAAACTGCTTTGGCCTGTTACTTTTATCGAAAAAGTGGTGTTTCGGCAAAAATTAAGGGCGTTTAAGCCTATTGATATTAATGCCTCTTTAAGCGAAAAAGAAAATGTTTTATTCTGTGAAACACCTGATGAAGAAACAGAAGAGAATGCAGTTCATTTATGTTTCGTCAAAAATGAAACACCTTCCGGTAAAGAACGATTTTATTTTCCTGAGGAATTGCTTGATCATGGCTCTGCCGGAGTTATAAGTTTCTTATGTCGGTTTTTATTGCGTAAAGAACCATACCAGATTGTTTCAGAAGGGAATGTCATCTGGAATCACAGATTTCAAACACTCGAATATGGTATTGATAAAAACAGTGGTTTTTTTAAAGCGGCCTTTAAACAATCTGTTGAGAGCATATGGTGCTCAAACAAACAGCTTCAAAAAACAGTATTGAAAAGTTATACCAAACCTGGTTTTTGGTTCAGCTGTTTTTTATGGAGTAAGACTGCCCTGTTGCGAGTTAATAAACGCCTAAAGAGAATTCTGTTTTATAAAAGATGGTTTGTTATCATTAAAAATCAACAAAACAGACTTACTAAACTTGTTCCTGCCAGAAAAGATGGCTGGGCAGATCCTTTTATCATTGATAAGCATTTATTTGTAGAGCAGATTGATGACGGTTCAGGCAAAGGGCATTTAGTGGCAGCAAGCCTAAACGGTGGCAGCGAACTTAGTGAATATGCCACTATTGTAAAAGAGGACTTTCACTTGTCTTATCCCAACATATTTCAATTGGAGAATAACTGGTATATGATTCCGGAATCAGCAGCCGATAAGAGTTTAAGGTTATACCAGGCAACAGATTTTCCTAAAGGGTGGAAGTTCCTTAAAAATATTCAGACGAATGCTCGTTTATTGGATTTTACACCTTTCTATTACAATGATATGTGGTGGTTGTTTACCATATCTAAAAGAATGGACGACGGAGGTTCGTATGATCAACTGTTTCTGTTTTATTCAAAGGATTTTATCAATGAAGAATGGGAGGCGCATCCACAAAATCCCATTGTTACAGATAGTTCAGCAGCACGCCCTGCCGGGAAGTTATATTTTGAAAATGGTCAGCTCTATCGTCCATCGCAAAACTGTTTTGACAGATATGGAGGAAGCCTCAAAATCAACCGAATTGTTAAACTTAGTAAGGAGGAGTATCAGGAAGAGCTGGTTGAAGAAATCAGTCCAGAGATATTAGGAATGAATGCGCATGCCGTACATACTCTCAATAGAGATAACAAACTGACGGTGTATGATGCTCAAGCCTGGGAGTTTAAGTTTTAACCTGAGTTCGACATTCAATCTCAATCTCTGACCGCTTTTAAATCATGTCAGGTTTTTAATACTTTAACTCGTCAAATGACATTGTTCGTGCGGTAATACCAATTTCAATGTGATATTGGTATAAGCCGTTCAGGTATGATGTTTAATCATAATTTTATGGAGTATTTCTCCTGCAGCTTGCAGGAGCATTTCAAAATGTTTGGAAACCTTCCTGCAGCTTGCAGGAACATTTCCAAATGTTTAGAAACCTTCCTTCCGTCAGCGGGAACCCTGACTCCTGATCATCTTTCTCAAAAAATAGCCTGCCAGTCTTCTGGTAACAAGATATAATATTTTTAAACTGATACCGGGATCAGAAGTTGAAATGTATCTAAAGTGCTTTTGCCCTTTTATAGACGATAACCATTGGCCAAGTGTCAGCCCGTATTTTGTGTTATACTCAAAAAAGCTCTGAATCTCATTAACTTCGTCAATGAATACCGCATTGTCGTTTTTCTTTTCAATACCATTCAGTTGATGACCAGTCATGTCACAATAAGCTTTTAGCGGAATGTTATTGCCAGAGCAGGTGGCAATATATTGTTGCGTGTCCACACGTCCAACAGTCGGCTCTATCATATAAAAATCACCTGTTAACTGATGTTTTTTAAACTCGATAGAGCCTAATCCATTATATCCTATTGAATCGAAAATTCTGATGGATTCATTCGTTACAAATGATTCATTAACCGGTTTTGTTGAAGTCGTAGATCCGGTAAAAACTCTCCATTGTCTTATTTTTCGACCCGTAAAATGACTTTTTAGCTGACCATTAATACCGTAATAAGCCAGGCAGTAATATATATGGTCATCGCCGCCGGGAATAAATTCCTGGGCAATAATCCTGTTTTCGGCTTCAAACATTTTTGGAAAAACATCAGCAAATTCTTTATAGGCATTGAATATTATTGCTTTTGAAAAACCTGCTTTATTCCACTTCTCCGATTTTAAAAATGGTTTTACAATTACCGGAAAAGTTAAGTCTTCAACCAGCTGTCCGTGTTCTGCTTTTTCAATATTAATTGTACGGGGAACCCTAATATTTAGTTGTTCAATAATTGAGTTAAGCTTTATCTTATCAATAAGTTGTTGCACTGTTTTCGTTGATGGCATATTTATGATAAGATGCTTTTCAAGCTCTTCCCTTTCTTCCAGAACGAACTCTACCTTTTCATCGTTGGTCAGCATTAAAACCGGACGTTGAGGTAAGCTTTGAGCAAGTGAGATTAGTTTCTGCTTGAGATCTTTAGATGAACCATAAACAAACGTTTCTTTAGTTAGCTTTGTCTTAAGTTCAAGGTGACTGGAGTCGTAAGTAAAGCCATATAGCGGAATGTTGTATTTATAAAGAGACCGCAAGATGCCATAACCAGAGTGAGTCAGGTCTAACACAATGACCGGATTTAAAGCTGTATTCGTTCTCATAATTAGTTGTTAATTGTTTGTTGGTACGTTTGATCATAACTGTCAGCTATATTGGCCCAATCGTATTTTGTTTTTATGTGCGTGAATGCCTTTTTTGCTTTATCAACACTCATTTCACTATCAGCTTCAATAAGCTTAATTTTTTCTGCTAAATCTTCGCTGTTCTGATCATTGAAAAAGGTCAGGTGTTCTTCATCAAATACCTCTTTGTTTTCTTTAATATCACTTGCCACAATAGGTGTTTGTGTCGATGCTGCCTCAAGCAGCATTATTGACATACCTTCTGTCTCTGAAGGAAAGATAAACAGCTTTGCTTTTTTAATTAAGGTTAATAACAGTGGTAAATCGCCAATGTAACCAGGATATATAACGTTAATGTGCTTGTATTTTTCCTTTAATTCAGTCACGTATTCTTTAGCATGACTTAAATCGCCGGCAACAATAACTTTTCCTTTAAAATGAAGCTTGTCAAGTGCTTCAAGCATCGTATGACAGCCTTTAGTCTTCATAATCCTGCGTGCAGCAAAAAAGTAGTAGTCTCCCTCCTGAATATGGTATTTATCAAGAAGTTCATTGGCTTCCTTCTCCTTGTATTCGTCCTTTATGGTAATGCCGTTTGGGATATAGGTTACATTTGGTTGAGAACCATTATTGTAAATTTTCGTCAGAGGATTTGAAATACAGGTAAGGGTGGCATTCGATTTCAGGAATATTCTTTCAGCCCTTCGGAGGTACCACTTTTCAATGGTCGACCACTTGTCTCTCAAATAGGCTGACTCATGTGATGTAGCTATTATTTTGGTTTTCTTTCGAAACAGAGGTAAAAAAAACGCGGCATCAATTTTATGCAAATGGATTAAATCAAACTTTTTAAACTTCAGGTATATGGCACTTTTAAGGAAGTATAATAATGCCCCAATACTTCCTCCGGGCCATTGACTAAACTCTACAACCTTAACACCGTTCATATGTTTGTTGGCCTGCTCGTTTTTATAGCAAAGTATGGTTATATCATACCTATCCTTTAACTGGCTGATAATGTTTTCTGCTACTCTGCTTGTACCTCCTTTAGAAGGAAAATACTTAATACCGTAAAATACAATTGTAGGTTTTTTCATGTGCGAGGGATTAGTATATGGTTAAACTACGGGTTTATATTTATTGGCTTTCAATAAGCTGCATATATCGTTCTTTAAATTTATTAGTTGAATAGTTATTTTTTAAATGGATATATCCTTCTTTGCCCATCGATTCCCCGGATTGAGGGTCGTCAATAAGGCGTTTTAAATAGTTGGCAATATCAAGCGGTGCTTTCATTTTAGTCAGGTATCCTGTTTGATTACTGATAACAAGTTGACTGTTATCTCCCACATCGGTAGCAACAACCGGAAGTCGATAATTAAGCGCTTCCATAATTGAATTCGACAGGCCTTCAAATATGGAAGTGCAAAGGTAAATGTTGGCATTTTGGTAGTATTCTTCAATGTTATCAGGATTGATAATTAGTTCTACTGTATCATTCAGTTGTTCTTTATCAATCAGGTCACGTATATTCTGTTCTTCAGGACCAAAACCAACAATGAAGTATTTGATCTTTTGAGTACATGTACCTGTTAAGGTTTTTATTGACTGCAGGGCTGTCTCATAATCCTTTGCCTTAACAAAACGTCCAACACTCAATATATTAACAAGTTCCCTGTTCTGATGATTCGAGTCAGAGCCATTTACATTAATGGCATTGGGAACAACAATTGATTTACTTTTTAGAAATCCACTGTTAATAAACTGGTCTTTACCAGCATGGTTATTGAATATGGTAGCCGTTTGAAAATGCTTGTGCAAAAAACGCAGAGTAATAAATTTGTGATAAGGAAGCTTAGAGCTGCGAATACCTCCGTATACTTTACATCGCGAAAGACCCAGGCTTGCCAGCGAAGCAATAAGGTTATCACTGCTTAGGTAAGCAAAAATACAGCATATATCATTTTTGATAATTGATTTCCTAAGCTGGCTGGCTTTTGATACAATGCCTCCTTGTAAATGAACCTTCGTTATGTTGTTGCGATCAATAAGTTTAAGGTTGGCCGGAGCTGCTTCTTTATATTGATGGAAAACAAAAACGCGATATTCATCACTTAGTACAGAAGCAAGTAATGCACTTTGCTTTTCTGCCCCTCCGGGTTTAAGTGATCGTATTAAGATTCCGATATTCTTCATTCATTGACCTTTTTACTCTAAACTAAGAAATATATGTCATTGATGCCTGATTTTTTGACTGTTGGTCAAAAATGAGTGGTTAACAACTGCTTTTTTTTGTAATTTTTTCAAACATCTTAATCTGATTAATGGTGGACTTAATTTTTTAAACAAACCAAGGGGATTACAAAAAAACTAATGTATATGAGTAAGAAACTACTTTTTATGACACTGGCTTTATGTGTTGTCATGTCATGTTCAATAAATAATGAAAATATGGAACCTAATTCTATCAATTCTAAAGCAATTTTTTTACACCATAGTACTGGTAAAACACTCTGGCGGGGTGGAAATACCTTTGTGCAAAAAGTCAAGCTAAAACTTGGTTTAACATCAAAAATGGAACAGTGGTTTAAAACATACAACCGTCAGCAAGGTACAAACTATCACATTGAGGAAAGGGCATTTCCCGCAAAAGAACCTTATGGCTGGAATAATTACCCTTACGATTATTATAATATATGGGTTAAAAACGGACACGAAGAGTACTATATGAATGAACCGACCCTTAAGACACTGACTAAGGAGTATGGAGTGATAATTTTTAAGCATTGCTTTCCGGTGAGTAAACTCAAGAGTGATGATGAGAATGTTGATATTAACTCAGACGAACGAACCATTCAGAATTACAAATTGCAATATGAAGCACTTCATAAGGAATTTCAAAAGTATCCTGATACGAAATTTTTGCTGTGGACACCTCCTGCTTTAACAGAAAGGAAATCGAAAGAGGAATGGGCTGTTAATATGAATGAATTTTACCAGTGGATTAAAAATGAGTGGGATAAGCCTGATGATAATGTTTATTTATGGGATTTCAGAGCATTAGAGACTGAAGGAGGTTTGTATTTGTTAGACAGATATGCTGAAGACCCTACTGATTCTCATCCTAATACTGACTTAGCAGAAAAAGCATATCCGTCGTTCTGCAAAAAAATTGTAGAAGTAATAAATAAATAAGCTCTATGATTAGTAAAATTTTGCACTTAACAGCTCGTATACTCACCAGGGTAACCGTAGGAAAAGTTCGTATCGCTATTTTAAGAAAGCGCGGCGTTAAAATAGGTGATGATTGCATGATTTTTAATGCCGATTTTTCAACAGAGCCATATCTTATTTCTATTGGAAACCACGTAGCAGTGTCTAATGGTGTCAGGTTTATAACCCATGATGGTGCTGTATGGATTTATAGAGATGAGTATCCGGATCTGGATGTCTTTGGAAAGATTGTTGTTGGTAACAATACTGTGATTGGTATGAATGCCATTATTTTGCCCAATACCGTTATTGGAGATAACTGTATTGTAGCTGCCGGTGCTGTTGTTAAAGGAAAGTTTGAAGATAACTCTCTGATAATGGGTAATCCTGCCAAAAAAGTTATGAATACACAACTGCAGAAGCGGATGTATTTAATGAGTCCGGCAAAATTTGATTTAAAAAAGATGAGCGACCAGCAAAAGCGTAAAGTACTTAAGGAGAGGTTTCAATTACAAAACTAGTGGGGTATAATCATATGAAGATTTTACATGTTGCTGATAACTTAGTTATGGGAGGGCGTGAGCGTCGCTTATTGGAACTTATTAAAGGGCTGTTAAGGGCACAGCATGAAATTGTTCTGGTACTTTTTCGCGACGCTGTTCATTACAAGGAAATATATGATTTACCCATTAAACTGGTAATTCTTAAAAAGCGATTCAGGTTTGACGCCTTTGTATATTTTCAGTTGTTTGAAATTTGCCGGCAAACAAATCCTGATGTCATTCACTCTTGGGGAGGCGTCCCGTCTGTGATATCGGGTTTGACAGCATTGTGGTGCCGGAAAAAATTAGTTAATGGTATGATCGCCAATTCAGAATGTAAGCCTTTTACAATGGATTGGAATCGTTCAAAGTTATCTTTTCCTTTTTCCGATGTCATCGTGTCAAACTCTAAGGTAGGTATAAAAGCCTATGGAGTAAGCGAAAGAAAGGGTATTGTCATTTCTAACGGTTTCAATATTAAACGCCTTGAGATTGTATACGATAAAGAAGAAACCATAAAAGATATTGGTATTTCTAATGGTCAGGCATTGATTGGCATGATTGCAAGTATCAACTGGCGAAAAGATTACCCTACTTTCATAAGATCGGCTTTGTTGGTTTTAAAACAAACAACAAATGTATGCTTCATTATTATAGGAGATGGCGAAGACAGAGCCGATGTGGAAAGCATGATTCCTGCTAACCTGAAGAAATACTTTCGTTTTATGGGGAAAAGGCAGGATGTTGATCGATATATATCGGTTTTTGATATTGGCATACTGGCGTCGTTCGGCGAAGGTATTTCTAACTCAATTATGGAGTACATGGCCTTTGAAAAACCTGTCATAGCTTCAGATGTGGAGGGTAACAGAGAATTGGTTAAAGCAGATCAGTCTGGTTTTCTGGTGGAAATGAGAAATGAAAGTGAGATGGCTGATAAAATGTTGAAACTGTTGTCAGATAAAGCATTATCTGTGGAAATGGGCAAGGCAGGTAAAAGAATCATTTTAGAACGATTTACTGAAGAGCAAATGACTGAAAAGTATATAAAGCTGTATCGTAATCTTTTGAATAATGAAAAACTGGAAACGTAATACCATTTTGGTAATCATATTAGGATGCTTTTATGTATCAGTAAATTCTCAGCATATGTTTCCTGGTGCCGAAGGGTATGGGTCACAATCGAGAGGTGCTTATGCTGGTGAACAATTACCACAGATTATTAAGGTTACCAACCTTAATGATGGAGGGCCAGGTTCGTTACGAGCCGCTGTCAATCGTCAGTATCCCCGTATAATTGTATTCGAAGTGAGTGGTGTTATTGAATTAACACGTACACTAAGGATATACTCTCCTTATGTATTCATTGCTGCACAAACAGCTCCTTATCCGGGGATAACACTTAAAAATTATCCCTTGGGTATATCAACACATGATGTATTGGTTCAAGGGCTTAAAGTGAGACCGGGGACAGCTTCAAACAAGCAGATTGATGGAATTAACATCGCTGATGATTCAACGAAACTGTATAATATTATGGTCGATCATTGCAGTGTATCATGGGCGTTGGATGAAAATGTAGGCATTTTAAATGGGGGAAATGGCATTACCATTAGCAATTGTATTATTAGTGAATGCCTCACCCATATGGATCATTCAAAAGGTTTGTTGTCGATGAACTCCAAACGAATAAGTGTTATTAAAAATATGTTTGTGCATAATTCTGACCGTAATCCGCTTGTTTGGGGAGATTCCTATGGTGTTCAGGTCATTAATAACCTCATTTATAATAGTGATACCCATGCGGTGTACTTAGGTATGGCAGGTAAGCGTAAAACGCCGTTAAAAGCTGATATTGTTGGAAACTACTACATATTAGGAGAGAGAAACCGCAACGATAAACTTTTATCCATCCATGAGAACTTTCAAAATAATGGAAAGGTTCATCTTGAAGGTAATATTACCAAAGGGGTTAATTCTACAGATCAGTATAGCCGGGACATGTTACACAATCCTGGTAATAAGCAGGTTTTTGATACTAACTTATCAGAGTGCATTAATTCAATTAAAGTTATTAATGCGATAATATTAAAAGATTACTTAGTAAAAAATTGTGGAGCACACGCACACTCCAGAGATGATATTGATCGTCGTATTATCAATGACGTAATTAAGCAAACAGGCAAACGAATAGCCTTACCATCTGAAGTTGGAGGTTGGATATATGAGTCAGATGAAAGGAAACTGAACTTACCTTCAGAACCACATGCAGATACAGATGGTAATGGATTCACCAATATAGAAGAGTGGATACACAGTTTTCTTTAGCCATCAATTTTAATGTATTAGTGTAAAGTTTCTTCGCTTATAACAAAAAATAACGCATTGAAAGGCTTATATCCTTAACTTTTAAAAACGAATTGGGGGAAATAATTCACATAGTTTACAGAGAATAGATATTGCGGATAAGCTAATCCCAATTATGGAGTGCAAAATAATAATAAACCAAATACTTAAACATGAAAGAAGATATCAGAACATTTATTTCAGAAATAACCTTTGTGGATAAAGAAACGATTGCTGATGAGACAAAACTTTTTGAGGAAGGGATTTTTGACTCAATGGGTTTGTTAAGTCTCATAACATTTCTGGATGAAGAAATGGGGGTTAAAACCGATGATTCAGATTTGACTGAAGAAAATTTCCAAAGTATCAATACAATAGTGGCTTTCTTAGAAAAGAAAAAGGCATTAGTAAACTAAGAGCGTATGTGTGGTATTGTCGGGTTTATAAACGATGAATTGAACGTTGGGCAAAAAGAACTTGTTCTTAATCGTATGCTTACGCGAATAAAGCATCGTGGACCTGATGAAACAGGACTATACATTACTCCGGCTTGCTCGATGGGCAATGTACGCCTGAGTATTGTCGATTTAAGTTCAGGACAACAGCCGCTTTGTAATCATGATGAATCTTTATGGATTGCCTATAACGGGGAAGTTTATAATCATGTAGAGCTTAAGGCTCAGCTTGAGAAAAAAGGTCATCAGTTTAAAACCAATTGTGATACGGAAGTTGTATTGCATATGTATGAAGAGTATGGACCTGATTGTCTTTTACAACTGAACGGACAATTTGCTTTTTCCATTTGGGATGAAAAAAGGCAAAGCTTGTTTTTGGCCAGGGACAGATTCGGAATCAGACCTTTATTCTATACACAGAAGAATAATCAGTTGGTTTACGCTTCTGAAGTAAAGTGTTTGATGGAGCATCCTGAAGTTAGTCGTTCAATGGATTACAAAGGTTTAAAGGAATCTTTAATCTTTTGGGCTCCTTTATCACCCAATACAATATTTGAAGGAATTAAGGAAGTACCGCCAGGGCACTATTTAAAGTTATCCAACGGACAAGTTGATATTCAGCAATACTGGAAATATGACTTTAATAAAGGGAAATTTAAAGGCTCATTAAGTGAGGCTGCAGAAGAACTTCGAAGCTTGTTAAAAAGTAGTGTTGACCTGCGTCTTAGGGCCGATGTGAATGTTGCTGCTTATTTAAGTGGAGGGCTTGATTCAAGCATTACAACTGCTCTTGTTAAAGAGATACAGCCTCAGGTGCTTAATACCTTTTCAATAGGTTTTGATGATCGAAATTATGACGAATCAGCTTTTCAAAATGAAGTAGCCGGTTTTTTCAATACTAATCACAGAAGTATATCCTGTAATAATGGACAGATTGCTTCGTGGCTTCCCAAAGCCATATATCATTCTGAAGCGCCGATATTGAGAACTTCACCAGTGCCCATGATGCTCCTGTCATCACTCGTACGCGAGAATGGTATCAAAGTGGTTTTAACCGG
>JAKSBD010000078.1 GCA_022361295.1 Bacteroidales bacterium | reverse complement strand
TGAAACAACATTGAATGAGTTCTGATAAGCAACACCTGTTTCATAAAAGTCCTCAACATCATTTTTAGGAGCTACCCAAGGTGCAGTTACCGGTTCAGGAGTTAATCCCTGTTCCCAGTCAGTTAGTCCCCACCAGTGAAGAACATCTTGTCCTTCATATCTTGGACCCCAACTTTCATCCATTCCGTAAAAAACAACCTGGTATTCTTTTCCATTGATTACTTCAGTTTCAAAATCGCCATAACCACCACCATATTTATTTTGCTGGTTAGGTAAAATAGAAACCTGTTCAAATGTAACACCAGAGTTTACTTCAACAGAGAAAGATTTTTTACCTGCTTTACCGGCCTTGGTTGTAATCATGATCACACCGTTCTGACCTCTACTACCATATAATGCAGAAGCAGCACTACCTTTTAGCACTTCAATATCTGCAATATCATATGAGTTCAAGTCATTGGTCATTGAACCATAGTCATAACCACCACCACCAATCTGAGTATTGTAATCGTTGAAACCTTCATTACTGATAGGTACACCGTCAACTACAAATAAAGGTTGGTTATTCTGACTAAATGAACTTGCACCACGAATCAGAATATTCTGAGAACCTGCGAAGTTCTGACCAGCAATTTGCAAACCTGCAACCTTACCAGACAACGAAGACATTGGATTTACATCATTGGCAGCCATAATTTCTTCATTAGATACACCTTGTGAAGCATAACCTAATGACTTCTTTTCCCTGGAAATACCAAGGGCTGTAACAACAACCTCATCCACCCCAATGGCTTCAGATTCTAAGACAACATTAATTGTAGTACGACCTTCAATTAAAACGTCTTGAGTTTTCATACCAACAAATGAGAACAATAAGTTTGTTGCATCATCGGGTACACTTAAAGAATAGTTACCGTCAACATTTGTTACGGTACCAATAGTTGTTCCTCTTACAACAACAGATACACCCGGCATGGGGTCACCTGACTCACTATCGGTTACATTACCGGTAATGGTTGTTGTTTGAGCAAACATTGCGTTCAGTCCCACGAATAATATCAGGGACGCGATTAATGCTAATCTGCGCATAAAACAAAAGGTTTAAGTTAATAATAGTGATAACTTATCAATGTTTAATAACATTGATTTATTAATAGATAAACACCTCACATGACATTACCATTGCAAGTACTGGCGA
>JAKSBD010000726.1 GCA_022361295.1 Bacteroidales bacterium | reverse complement strand
TTTATGATGTTCGATGTAGGGATGTTCGATTTACGATGTTGGAATGTTTGATTTGCATGATGTAAATAGTCTTCGGTCTTCTATAAACCTGTTAGGTCTTTATGTTCCCTCTCAACTAGTGTTTTATATAGATATAGTCTCTTATTGGTTTATGCTTATCAGATAGTTTTAACACAACAAAGTAGGTTCCTTCGGGCAAAAGTCCTCCTCCTATAGTAAGGTTAGACCTTGACTTTCCATCCCAGTCATTCCGGTAGTTTTTAGCACGGTAAACAATCGTACCATTCCTGTTGGCAACCATTAACTCATTGTCCGGAAACTTCTCAATGCCTTCAATGACGAATAAATCATTGACACCATCGCCATTGGGCGAAAAGCCCCGAGGCATTTGCACGTCATGCTCAACTTTTACAAACACTGAATCCACATCGTAACAAGCACCATCTTCAGTCACCTTCATAACATAGATTTGCTTTGATTGATTGATGTTTAATTCCCAATCCGTTAACCTGTTTTCGTCATCAGTAGCATTCTCAGGTTTGGCAAAAAAGTATTGCAAAAATCCCCTGGTGTCGTTCACATCTTCTATCTTCAATTGTTCCAAATCAAAATCGACATAGGCAATATCAGGTTGAGTGATGTTTATATCAGGCGTAAGGCCTAACTGAACGTTTACTTCCAGGCGCTCTGTACTTTCACCACAGCCAATCAGTCGTTCTGATGCATAGTAGGTTTTACCATTCTCAAGCTGATGGTCAGGCGCTAATGGCTCACCGCCAAGTAATGTTTCATACCAGTAGATATAACTGCCTTCGGCATTTAATTGTGATACCGTTGGTAGCTCTCCCGGCCTGTAACAAAAGAATTGTTCAGGATTGCCTTTGGGGGTTCCAATGTCTTTGATATTGATTATTACATTAAAGCGGCTGTTCTCTTCTTCAACGCAAGTTGATTTGTAATTTTTGACTTTAAAATAATATGCTAATTCGCCCGGTGCCTGATCTTCACCAAAGACCAACACATTACTCACTTTCTCATCATTTGAATTATACCATTCGCCAACACCCGGACTAAACATTATTTTAATGCGGTTAAGGTCTAAGGGCAATAAGTGAGAGCGGCATATATCCATTTGTGCAGTAGCAATAACAGTTTCCTGATATGTGCTAACAGTGCTGTTTTGAGCCGATACTGATAAGACAAAAAACAATACACAGCTAATTATAGATATAATGATCTTTTTTACATCGCTGCGACGCGAACCTGTTAACCCACGCGAAGGGATTGACGTCGTCGAACGCTCTTTGGCGCGGCAACGGCGGCGTAGTCGCACGGTAGCAGTGCATCGAGCATATAATATGTTTGTATAATTACTTTTCATTTTAATAGAGATTATAGGGGCTAATGCCGTGCTAATCGATTTATGATGAACCCACAGGCTGCCGCAGTTAACCTACGCGAAAGGATTCGCGCGGTAGCAGTGCATTAGCTATGATATCTTAATACCATTCAAACAAATAGTTAGAATTAAAATCCACGTCAAAATTCTTGAGAAAAGCTATATACTCTTCTTTAAATGTTTGTTTCTTGTGGTGCAGGGGTTGATCCAATACATATTTTACCACCTTATCTATGTGTGATTTAGAATAGGTAAATGCGCCGAAACCATCTTGCCATAAAAACCTACCCGGTATATACCTTTTAGAGTTTAGCCAATTTGTTGAACCAGACTTTACCTGTTCGATCAATTTTGAAGGTGCAATAGTTGGGTGCATTCCAACAAAAACATGAGCATGATCAGGGTTGCAATAAATAGCATAAGTTTTACATTTATGTTTGCTAATTATACCGCAGATTACTTTTTCAAGTTCATCTCTAAATCTTTCTTGTATAAGGTTTTCACGTCCTTGAACCGAAAACACATATTGGATGTATAATTGAGTGTATGTATTTGCCATGGTTATGTTGTTAATATATCAGGGCTAACGCCCCTAATTTTCAT
>JAKSBD010000453.1 GCA_022361295.1 Bacteroidales bacterium | reverse complement strand
TCCTAAATCGAAAGGAACCGTTGCTATTCAATTCGATTGCGACCCGGATCGCGCTAATGATTTAATTCCTTTGGTATATGCCGAAATTGATAAATTGATTAAGTCTGGTGCAACAACCGAAGATTTGGATAAAACTCGCAAGAATATTTTGAAAAGCCGTGCTGAAAGCAAAGAGCAGAATAGTTACTGGATGAGTAATATCCGCAGCTATTATGTAAATGGTATCAACATGGCATTGGCCGAAAACTATGAAGATATTGTAGAGGGTATGAGCCCAAAAGACATCAAAAAGTTAGCTAAGAAATTCTTTAAGAAAGCGGATAAAATTGAAGTGGTATTTGTTCCAAAAGAAGATTAATCCTTAAAAATCCATTATAACGAAAGGCAGCCTAACGGTTGCCTTTTTTTATTTCATACCTTTAGCTATTAACCTGAGTTCGACATTAAATTTCGACCTCAGACCGCTTATAGATAGTAATTTACAAAAATAAAGTATGAAGTAATAATGGATTATTTCGAACTGTTTCTAAATCTCAATTATTGTTGGACCGGCATTAACAATTGTAATTAGCACAAAGGCTTAAGACTCATTTTGTACTACAATTGGTATAACATAGATATAGTTCCAAAGTTGACTTCACCAGTTTATAGTTATTTTTAAAACTTCATTAACAAAATACCTCTTTCAGGGTTGTCGTATAAGAACTATATTTGCAACATCGTTGCATTTGCCACACACAAACACATACAATGAATAAGCAAAAGATACCGGTAACAATCATCACAGGCTTTTTAGGAAGCGGCAAAACAACCTTGCTCAATAATATAATTAAACAGTTCACTGATAAGAAATTTGCTATTATTGAGAATGAATGTGGAGACGTAGGCATTGATGGAGATCTTATTATTGGCAAAAACGAAACTATATTTGAATTAAACAACGGTTGTATATGCTGCTCTTTACAAGACGGGTTTGTCAACACAATAAACCAATTATTAAACAGCCCCCATCAATTTAATCACCTCTTAATAGAAACTACAGGTATTGCTAACCCCGACTCGGTTATCAACACCTTTATTGCTACTGAAGAGATACAGACGAAGTTTGCGATTGACAGCCTGGTATGCGTAGTTGATGCCGTAAATATCGAAGACTTTATTAATGAACAGCCAGAAGTAAGAAAACAATTGGCATTGGCAGATATAACCCTGATAAATAAAGCCGACTCTGTACAGGAAACATACCTGCAGAGCGTTCATCAATTAATTGCAGAAATTAATCCAATGTCTCGTTTTTACAATGTTTCCTATTCAAACATTAGTAACATTGATATTCTTGACAACTATTACTTCTCCAGCCAGGCAATAGAACAGAAAACGGTTGACTTTCCTTTGACAGATGGTTTAAGACTGGACACAAGCAAGCTTATTGGCCGGCACGACATTACTACAGAAGGCTTTATCATACATGGCGATATTGATATGCAAAAATTTGAATCGTGGATTAAAGGATTTCTTTTCTTTAACAGTCATGCTATATTTAGAGTAAAAGGTATATTGAGCACGCCTGATTCAAAACAGAAATTAATTTTCCAGTCAATCGATACCTCCTGTCAATTAGAATATGGTATGGACTGGAACAAAGAGGAACGCTTTAATAAACTTATTTTTATTGGCAAGTACATTGACAGGGAAATGATTGAGAGTAGTTTAAAACAAACTTTGATTAATTCAAGCTCTGTCAAACAACAGTAAAAACATTGACAATGATATACACCAAGGGTTTAGCAATCAATTATAAGGGCGGAAAGCAACTGACATTTAAAGACTTGCACATTGACAGAGGTCAGCAATGGCTGCTCAAAGGCCATTCTGGCACAGGTAAAACCACCCTTTTACATATTCTTTCGGGCATTTTACCTCCATCGGCAGGTATTGTTTCCATCGGTGATGTTATAATAAACGAGCTACCTCAGTCACAACTCGATAAATTCAGAGCTTCTTCAATTGGCTTAATCTTCCAGAAGAACCTGTTTGTTTCATCAATAAACATGTACAACAACCTGGTTATCGGTAAAAAACTGGCAGGACAACAGATAGATAAAACTAAAATCCTAAAGCTTACTGATGAACTGGGAATATCGGCGTTAATTAATAAAATGCCATACCAATTAAGCCAGGGAGAACAACAGCGCTTTTCCATCGCCCGTGCCCTTGTAAATGATCCAAAAATAATACTGGCCGATGAACCAACATCAAGTTTAGATGACACCAATTGTGAACGTTTTATAAACAGTATTACAACATTATGCAACAAGCACAATGTTACACTGCTTATTGCAACCCATGACAATCGTTTTAATGAACAATTTCAGAACGCCATTCAACTAGCATAAAAATGAGAGACATACTTCAATTAGCCATCTCACAGTTAAAGACCAAGCCATTTAACACCACATTGAGCATCGTAATGTTCACCATTGGCATGAGCATTATCTCTGTTTTGATGCACTTTGAAAATCATGCACAACAACGCATGGAAAATGATATTGCCGGCATTGATATGGTTATAGGAGCCAAAGGCAGCCCTTTACAACTGGTTTTATCGTCCGTATTTCATGCGGATAATCCTACCGGAAACATTAGTCTGCAGGATGCTGACAAAGTAAAAAAACATCCACTTGTAAAAAAGACTGTTCCCATTGCTCTCGGCGATAATTATAAGGGCTACAGAATTCTTGGCTCAAGTAATGAGTATGCCCAACTGTATAACGCCCAACTGTCGGAAGGGCAGTGGAATAACAAAGTTATGGAAGTTGTCTTAGGCGCTAAAGTCGCTTATCATACCGAATTAAAAGTTGGTGATGAGTTTACTGGCGTCCATGGCTTTATGGACGTTGGTCACTCGCATGATGAGCATGTTTATAGGGTTACTGGTATTCTGCATGAAAACGGTTCCGTCATTGACAAGATGATTTTAACAAGGGTTGAGAGCGTATGGGCTGTTCACGGTGGCAGGCATGATACTTGTGATCATGAGCACCATGAGGACGGAGGACATCAACATAGTGAAAACTGTCAACATGAACACCATGAAGATGGCGAGCATCAACACAATGAAAGCTGTCAACATACACACCATGAAGATGGCGAACATCAACACAGTGAAAGCTGTCAACATGCACACCCTGTAAACAACTCTATAGAAAGCATCATCAAAAAGGTTGAAAATAACAAGGAACTGACCGCCCAGGAGATGAGTCTTTACAATGAATACCGTGGCCATATATCAGAGAAGCAGCTTGCTCCTGAAGAAGCCATTACTGCCCTGTTGGTTTTTTATAAAAGCCCAATGGCAGCCACGACTCTCCCACGCATGATTAACCAAAATACAAGCATGCAGGCCGCTTCACCTGCCATTGAGCTCAATCGTCTAATGTCAATGCTTGGTGTAGGATTTACTACCATAAGGTTGCTAGCCTGGATCATCATTTTTTTCTCAGCCATTAACCTGCTGATTCATATGCTTAACCGCCTTAACCAGGAGTTAAATGAGATAGCACTTTTAAGAGCACTGGGTATATCAAGGCTTCAATCGTTGCTGTTATTACTGTCCCATGGTTTAATACTGGCTTTAAGCGGATGGTTACTTTCAATAATAACAACAAGAATCGCATTAGTTACCCTGACACATTACTTTGAACAGATGGATTTTCAGGGTATTCAACCCCTATTGGCTGGCGAATATTATTTATTAGTATATGCAATAGGTATTGGGGCCTTAGCTGCATTTATTCCAGCCATAAAAGCCTACAATACAAATATTCATTTTCTGCTAAATAAGCTTTAGATTGTATTTTATATTCTCAACATTCCAATAGAAACTTTAAGAGATGAAAAAAACGGTTGCCATTATAATACTAGCCATTACAATACAAGCAAGTGCTTTGGCGCAAACATCTAAAAATGATAATACCTGGAATCTGTTACTGAATGATGTAAGTATTCGCTACATGTATTCTATTACATACAATACTTATCTGCCCAAACCTAAATTTGGCAAAGACCTAAAAGTTTTAGATGGTAAAGAAATTTCGATAAAAGGGTTTTTCCTGCCGGTTGATGTAACGGGTAGCGTTTTTGTAATTTCCTATAACCCGATGGAAAGCTGTTTTTTTTGCACCGGCTCCGGCATTGAAACAATCATTGAAGTAATCCCTAAAGATGACCAGGTAAAACAATTTAAAAACCTGGAAACAGATAACTACATACAGATAAAAGGTAAACTACGACTCAATGCCAAGGACTATGAACACCTGGTGTATGTTTTAGAGAATGTTGAGCTGGAGAAGATTATAAAATAAACCTTCTCCCCCTGTCAATATATGATCGTATGATCAGTCGCGCTTTCTTGTATAGCATATCTGTGGTACTTTATCAAGATATACTTTGCTCGATACAAACTCAAAGTTTAGAGGACTAACCAAATCTCCAAATAAGGAAGAACCTCCGCCAAGCAATATCGGAATTGTTGTGATAATCATATCATCAATTAAGTCCTCCTTTAAAAAGCTTTGTATTGTGGTACCGCCATCAATATATAAACGATGATAACCTTTACTGTTTATCATGTTCACCAACTCAGGTATAGAACCATTAACCAACTCAACCTTATCTTTATATTCATCGGGAATGCTTTTCAGAGTCCCGCTCAAAACAAATACAGGTTTGGAATAAGGCCATGGGCAATCGAAACCACAAACCGTTTCAAAGGTAACGCGCCCCATCACAATGGCATCTGTCACACTCATAAAGGGTTCGTAACCCATATCAATCTGATCGGGATTAGGAATACTGAAGAGCCAATCCAGACTCCCGTTTTTATCAGCAATATATCCATCTAAACTTGTTGCAATAAATACCCTATTTCTTTTTTCCATAATACATAAATTTAAGATGTTTTTACCTGGCCCAGGCATGTCCCATCACAATATAAAATCCAAAATCATCATTACTCCAGGCAAAATCCAGTCCGCCACTTAAACCAAATACACGCGCCAATAAGTACCGAAAACCGGTTCCTACCGTTCTGACCGATTGATTAGTTGTTAACCAGCCTTCTTCCAGTGGTGATGTGATTCCCATTCCGGTAAATGCTAATACCTCCCACCGGTAATTCAACTTGTAATTAACCTGCAATTCAAGTAGGTTGGTATTATTTCCCTGATACTTTGCTGCCGGCACCCCACGCATATT
>JAKSBD010000079.1 GCA_022361295.1 Bacteroidales bacterium | reverse complement strand
CAGCATTTCTGCAATACTGTCACGAGACAAAATATATTGTTTATTGGCCCTGATGAAGTCTTTGGGGTTGAGGTCGTGAAGAATCTGTTCGAGAGTTTTTGAATACTGGTAATGTTGACCATTATTCAGGTAGATTTCCGTTACCTTATCCGTTGTATAAAAGCAACTCACCTCACTGATATCAATTGGAATCAGCCTGTTATTATCACGAATCAGCATCTTACCAATGAAAGTGTTTGGAGGAGTAAGCTCCTGTTGGTTGCTCAGGTACTTAAGTTCATCAACAGGACTTAATTTTTTCAACTTTTCAATGGCTCGCGCAAGCTCCACCACCTTAATTGGTTTTAGTAAATAATCAATGCTGTTCACCTTAAAGGCATCAATGGCATAATCATCATATGCCGTGGTAAAGATGATTGGTATTTCAATGGTGATGTGCTGGAAAATGGTAAAAGCATTGCCGTCCGACAAGTGGATGTCCATCATAATCAAATCAGGTGCTTCCCTTGTATTTAACCAGGTGATGGTCTGCCGGATGCTCTCCGCATTACCAATAATTTCAATAGATGAATCAATACTTTTTAGTATTCCGGCCAGGTTTTCAAAGGCCACGGTTTCATCCTCCACGATTAATACTTTCATTCTTTATTGCTTTAAGGGTAAAAATACAATAAATGTATGACCATCATTATGTACCCTTATTTTTTTATTCATCATGATAAGAAAGCGGTTCTCCAGGTTTTTAAGGCCGGTGCCGTTTGTTTTGTCCGGTGATAGCTTGGGGAATATTGGATTATGGATCTCCAGTTCATCCCTCTCATTCAGCCTGATCTGAACCTCCATTTTGTGTTCACTATCAATCGTATTGTGTGCAACCACATTATCAATAACCGGTAAAATAGATAAACTTGGTAGTTTCAGTGTCTTTTGCCTTTCTTCAATGTCTATTATAAAATCAAGCTTATTCGCAAAGCGAACTTCCATTAAATAGCGGAATGAAGCCACAAACTCAAGCTCTTCACCAAGGCTTACAAGCCCTTTATTTTCACTGTTTAATATGTATCTGAACATGTCAGATAGCTTATTCACAAACTCAATGGTTTTTTCATCATTTCCCTTGCGTACCAGGGCCGTTACACTATTCAGTGAATTAAAGAAGAAATGCGGATTAATCTGGTTGGATAAAGCATTACATCGGCTTTCCAGGTTTTCAATTTTCAATTGCTCAATCTCCTGTTCTTTCTGGCGCTGATCTTTATACATGTGATAAACATGGCCCGTAAAGGCGGCCATCATGCAAATGAACAGGAACTGGAATATAAGGATGCTTCCAAAGCAATCTACAAAGGTGCAATACGAATACGAAATGAGTACATAAACAAGGTAGGCGACCGCGCAAACGGCCAGGTTTAATAGTAAGCGTCTTCTGAATATGGAGGTGGATATCTTCTTCAGGTTAATATGAAACAGAATACCAGCCAGAATTGTAAAGAATACAAAGCGAATAATCGAGAAATTGATATGCTTGGCACGTTCAATACCTTCCAGGTAACTCAGCTTCCAGGGAAGCTGGGTAATATTGGGGTAGGTGATGAGCAGAGCACCAAGCAGGCTGATCATGATCAGCTTATAAGGATTGTATTGTTGTAAAAAGTTCATATTCGGAAGACGCTTAAAATATTATTTACGGATGGAATAAGCCATCAGGGCATTACCGTGACGAATGTATAAAATTCCGTTGTGAATGGTTGGATGCGCCCAGAAGGGACCTTCTCCTTTGGTGATCTTGAACTCGCTTTTTACTTCAAATTTCTCTGGCGTGGCAGGCACGAGTCCTACGTAACCTCTTTTATCATCAAAGCAATATAGCATACCGTCAGCTGTAATGACTGTTCCTTTGCTCTTTCCTTCCCAGGTGGTTTCATACCTGGTTTCACCATTTTCCCAGTCAATGGCCACCCAGTTTCCTTTGGCATTGCTTAGCCAGTTTGAGCCATAAATAGTCTGGTCAACAACTACATAGCCGCCCTGTTGTGTGTCCAGAACGTTGTTTTGCCAGAGTTTGGTAACTGATTTTCCATCATCGCTTAACTTCAACATGTAGGCATTCATGTCGTAGCCATTACTAAAAAAGATCCTCCCGTCTCTGAATAAGGGCGTGTTACAGGCTCCCTTTCCAAATTCATCCGGTTTCTCTTTCTCCGACCATTCCTCAAATGACCATATCATTTCACCACTGTCGGGATCAACACCAAAAATGCTGGCACCCACAAGGCCAATGATTTGCTTAGATCCATTGTGCTCAATAAGCAATGGTGAGGCATAGCCGGTGGTTGTACCCAGTGTATCACTTTTCCATATCAGTTTTCCGTTTTTACGGTTAAGGGCCACCATAGAGGCTTTATCACCACCAGGACAGAAGATGACTTTGTCTTTATACACCAGTGGAGATTCTGCAAAACCAAATCGATGAGGTTTGGCACCATATACACTTTTACCATCTACAGTCCATAGGATATTTCCTTTTTTGGTGTCAATGCATACCACTTCGCACAGCCCGCTGACAACATAAGCTTTGTTGCCTGCTATAGTTGGCGTAGTTCTGGTGTCAGGGTATGATTTGTTCCAGGGATTGCCGTATTCGATGGAGTAGATTTTTTCACCATTTAGTGAGTAGGCCGAGAAGATTTCTTTAGTCTCATCTTCATTCATGCCGGTAATGTATAAACAGTCATTTGCAATGACCGGGCTTGACCAGCCTTTGCCGGCATCAAGGGTTTCCCAAAGTAATTCAGGACCTTCAACAGCCCATTCCTTTAATAATTCGGTATCGGGATAGGTACCATCACGATTAGGGCCGCGCCAGCCATGTTGGTTTTGTGCATAGCTTGTTTGAATGCCTGTACAGCAAACAATAACAGCTATTAGGGAGATCTTTAGATAATTCATAGTCTTTAGTTTATTTACTTATTGAGTAGGCCATCAGGGCATTACCGTGACGAATATATAAAATCCCGTTGTGAATCACCGGATGTGCCCAGAAAGGCCCTTCACCTTTTGTGATTTTAAATTCACTCTTCACTTCAAACTTTTCAGGAGTAGCAGGTACCAGTCCCACAAAACCTCGTTTTTCATCTATGCAATACAACATGCCGTCGGCTGTAATAATGGCACCTTTGCTCTTTCCTTCCCAGGTGGTTTCGTATTTTGTTTCACCGCTGTTCCAGTCTACGGCTACCCAGTTACCTGTGGCATTACTCAGCCAGTTAGAACCGTAAATGGTGCCATCTACCATAACAAATCCACCGTGGTGGGTATCCAGATCGGTATTTTCCCATATTTTGCTTACCGTCTTGCAGTCATCACTTAATTGCAGCTTATAGGCATCCAGGTTGTAGCCGTTACAATAGAAAATCTGACCATCTTTATACAATGGTGTATTAGTAGCCGTTTTACCCGGACCTCTTGATTTACTGTTGAGGCCCCACTCTTCAAATGACCACATCATTTCGCCGGAGTCAGGATTTACACCGAAAATGCTTACCCCCACAAAACCAAGGATTTGTTTAGTACCCTTGTATTCGATCAATAAAGGGGATACGTAGTTGGTGGTTCCGGAAAGGGCTTTACTTTTCCAGATAAGCTTACCGTTTTTACGGTTAAGGGCAATCATGGCTGCTTGCTCGCCACCTGGGCTGAAGATGACCTTGTCGTCATACACAAGCGGAGCTTCTGCAATACCAAAGCGGTTGGGTTTGGCGCCGTAAACTGCCACAGCGTCCACTTTCCAGTCAATATCTCCCTTTTTTGTGTCAATACATACCACTTCACCCAGGCCACTGATGACATAGGCTTTTTTGCCCACAATGGTGGGGGTGGTTCTGGTGTCAGGATACGATTTGTTCCAGGGATTACCGTACTCAATGGAGTAGATCTTCTCACCTTTTATTGTATAGGCCGAGAAGATTTCTTTCGATTCATCTTCATTCATCCCCGTGAGGTACAGACGATCATCTACAATAACCGGAGAAGACCAGCCTTTACCGGCATCAAGGGTTTCCCAGAGCAATTCAGGGCCTTCAGCAGGCCATTCTTTTAATAGTTCAGTATCCGGATAGGCGCCATCGCGGTTAGGGCCTCGCCAGCCATGTTGGTTTTGTGCAGTTGTAGTTTGAATGCCAAGGCAGCAAACGATAATCGCTATTAAAGTTATTTTTAGTGTTTTCATAGTCTTTTTCTATTTACTTATTGAATAGGCCATTAGTGCATTGCCATGGCGAATGTATAAGATCCCCTCGTTAATCACCGGATGTGCCCAGAAAGGCCCTTCACCCTTGGTGATTTTAAACTCACTAATCACATTAAATTTCTCAGGAGTTACAGGAACTAAGCCAACATAGCCTTTCTTTTCATCAAAGCAGAAGAGCATATTATCAGCGGTTATAATAGAACCTTTTCCTTTACCTTCCCAGGCTGTTTCGTATTTGGTTTCACCGGAATTCCAATCGACGGCCACCCAGTTACCTTTCGAGTTATTTATCCAGTTTGAGCCGTAAATGGTGCCATCAACCAATACATATCCGCCGTGATGCGTATCTAAATCTGAGTTTTTCCATAGTTTGGTTACCGATTGTCCATCATCGGCCAATTGCAACATATAAGAATTCAGATCATATCCATTGCTGAAGAATAGCTTACCATCTTTAAAAAGTGGGGTGTTACATGATATTTTACCCGCATCCTTAAACGCAAAATCTTCACCCCAGTCGCTGAATACCCATTGCATATCGCCGGTTTCAGGATTGACGCCAAATATGCTTTCACCCGAAATACCTATTATTTGCACCATTCCATTGTGCCTGATTAAAAGAGGAGAGACATAGCTACATAATTCTCCTATAGATTTGCTCTTCCAGACCAACTCTCCATTTTTTGCATTTAAAGCCACCATTGCTGTTTGGTCTCCTCCCGGACAAAAAATTACCTTATTATCAAAGACCAGTGGTGCTTCAGCAGTACCCCAGGGGCCTGTTTTTACTTCAAATTGCTCTCTTCCATCAACTGTCCAGTCGATATTACCTTTTTTAATATCAATGCATACCACTTCCCCCAGGCCACTGATTAAATAGGCTTTTTTGCCTGCAATGGTAGGTGTGGTCCTGGTATCAGGGAAAGATTTGTTCCATGGATTCCCGTATTCAACTGTGTAGATTTTTTCACCTGTTAGTGTATAAGCAGAGAAAATTTCCTTTGATTCATCTTCATTCATTCCGGTAATATATAAACGGCCATCCACAATAACGGGAGAAGACCAGCCTTTGCCGGCATTCAGGGTTTCCCAGAGCAATTCAGGGCCTTCGGCAGCCCACTCTTTTAATAGTTCAGTGTCCGGATAGGCGCCATCACGGTTCGGGCCGCGCCAGCCATGTTGCTCTTGTGCCTCTGCAGATAGCAGGACCAGGCAGTAGGAGGTACAGGCTATCAGGCTTAATTTTAGTTTGTTCATTGTCTTCATAGTGTTAGTATAGTTAATCATTTTTAATGGTCTGTAGGTAGATGTCTTGCAGTTTACGGGCCAATACATTGTCGTTGTATACCTGACTGGCTTTTTCTCTTGCTTTTGAAGCAGCTTCCTGACAGAGCACCTCATTGCCAAGGAATTTTTCCAGAGCCTCAGCCAGTTTATCAGGTGTATTGGGTTTGTATAAAAGGCCGGCATCTCCAATAATTTCAGGAAAGGAGCCGGTTGCAGGAGCCACCGCAGGTACACCCGATGCAAAGGCTTCGCACAGGTATAAGCCCACGCCTTCTTCGAAAGTAAGCGGCACGGAGATGACAGAAATAGAACTGTAAAAGCTGGCGTGGTCGGCCATTGAATAATCATCTATAAAATCCACATCATGCATCACCGGAGCCAGGATCTGCCTTACCTCTTTCACAAATTTTTTGTCATGATCAGTATAGCCTCCGCCGATTTTAAGTTTGAGGCCGGGGATGCTGTTTTTCTTCTTCAGGCTTACAAAAGCTCTGGCCAGAATATCCAGTCCGTTCTCTTTGTTCAGTCGGTAATAATAGCCGATTACCTTATCACCGATGGCTTCTGATTCCTTATAAGAGCTGAGGTTTATGCCTGGGTATACTACTTCAATACCAGAAGCATCGGGCAATCTTTCCTCTGCTATTCCCTTGTAGAACTCACTGGTGGTTACCAGGCGATCCACATAGCGAAGGCTTTCATTAATGCTGTTCCAGGCCAGGCGGGCGTACT
>JAKSBD010000080.1 GCA_022361295.1 Bacteroidales bacterium | reverse complement strand
GCTTCCAGGCAAACATCGGCGGCCGATTGTGAGATAGCCGATGTAATACCGGTCCAATGGAACCATGTAGCTCCATCAAACACTTTGTCCCAATCAATCATTCCACTCTCTATCTCAGAAACAGCTGAATGTGCCCTGTCATAAACCACCTTACTGGCACGACTAACGGCCCCTGTTTCCAGAAAATATATACCCATTCGCTCTCCACCATAGACAATATCGCTGGTATCAACCCCAAGGCCACGTAGTTGCTGTACGCACGATTGAGCAATATCATTCTCAGGCAGGCGTGTAACAAAACTCACAGGAATACCATAGTTGGCTAATGACACCGCTACGTTTCCCTCTCCTCCGCCAAATGTGGCAGTAAATTCATCTGTTTGATTAAATCTTTTATATCCAGGTGTTGCTAAGCGCAACATGATTTCTCCAAATGTTACTACTTTCATTGTTCTTGTTTGTTAGTTTTTTTTAGACAGTGCGACAGAAATACCCGATGATTCTGGTTTTAAATGACTTATTCCAAAACATCATCAAATGATAGATATTATACATCTGGTATTACAAAAGCTATCACACACTTTTCACATCTGCTTTATTTCTTCTGTCTCGTCAATCAAAATATCCACAACTTTATGGCCATTGCAATAATTGCCACCAATACAATCCGTTTAATCCATTTGTCGCCTTTGCTAACAGAGAAATGACTCCCAAGCCATCCGCCTGTAGCACTTCCGATGGCCAGAATAATTCCTGCTTTCCAGTCAATCATATCCTCATAGATGAAGACTCCCAAAGCGGCCAGGGTGTATATTAATGCGACAGTTACTTTAATGCTATTGGTTTTAACCAGCGAAAATCCATTGACCTTAACCAGTGCCAGCATCATTATAAAACCAATACCAGCGTGCAAGAATCCGCCATAGATACCAATCAAAAAAAAGGAAACATAAGCTATTCGTTTGCGATTCTTACTAAGGTTCTCTCCCTGCAGATTTTTGTAAGATGGGTTAAAGGCCATAAACACAGCCACCACAATCATTACAACTGACAGTATACGATTAAAGAGTCTGGCAGGAATATCAACTGCAATGTGGGCACCAATAAGAGCTCCCAGCAGGGCAATACAGCCCAGATAAACACCAAACTTTCCCGGCGATACTTTTTTCGCCTTAAAATTGCTTACTGCTACTATATTTTGAGCGAGCAGAGCAACTCTATTGCTTCCATTAGCAATAGCCGGAGGAAGACCTAAGAAGATCATCAAAGGAAGTGTAATTAAGGAACCTCCTCCGGCAACTACATTAATGAATCCGGCTCCGACACCAGCCAGAACCAAAAATGCATAGTTTATTAAATCCAAAATAAAAAAACCGTTACAGCACGTTAGCTGCAACTATCTGATGATGTTATTAAATTCCTAAAGCCTGACCTCCACCAATCTGAACGGTTTCGGCAGTAATAAACGAAGCGTCTTTGCTGGCAAGGAATGAAACGACAGCTGCTACCTCTTCAGGTTGCCCCAGACGTCCAAGCATAATATTGTTTTTCCATGAAGCAAACACTTCTGGTTTTGTTTCTTTTATTTGTGCATGGAAAGGAGTATCAATGGTTCCGGGTGAAACAGCATTTACGCGAATTCCATATTCAGCCAAATCCTTAGCCAAAGCGCGTGTAATTGCATGAACTCCGGCTTTTGAAGTACCGTAAATACCTGCGCCAGGTCCTCCTGCATTCCATCCTGCATTAGAGGTATAGTTAATAATAGAAGCGTTATCACCTTTTTTAAGAAAAGGAATGGCAGCGCGAGATGCATAGAATACTGAATCTAAGTTTAAAGCCATTACAAAACGGTAAAACTCCGTTGTCATCTCTTCAAATCGTTGACGGCCTCCTAAACCACCGGCATTATTAACCAATACATCAATTCGTCCGTATTTTTCACCAATTGCTGTAATGTTAGATGTTACAGCCTCTTCATTGGTCACATCAAATCCATAATATTCAGCAGTAATACCTTCTGCTGCAAGTTCTTCAACTCTCTTTGCTCCCATTTCATCTTCTATACCATTTAATACAACAGTATATCCATCTTTACCTAGTCGTTTAGCAACTTCAAATCCAATTCCACCAGTTGCACCGGTTATAATAGCTACTTTATCTTTTGCAGTCATAATCTTTTATTTAAAAGCTTTATCTTTAGTTTTTTTTATATGTATTTGATAGTGGGCGCTCAACGGGCCTTCGAGCGCTCCTATCATTTTTTATTTCTCTTCTACAGACTTGATATCACGTGCGAAGTAATAGATGGCACCTACTCCAAGAGGAACAAATGCTGCTATCATTACAAAAATTGGCGTATATGAAATCTCTGAAATAACTGGCACAAGGAAGTTCATCACAATAACTGAGAACACACCAACGGAGCCTCCCAGACCTGCCAATGAACCAACTGATTTGCCGCTAAATAAGTCACTCGGAATAGTCTGCACATTACTTATTGCAAACTGAAAACCAAATAATACCAGTGCAACAATACCTACAAACTTCTCAGGTGTATCAGCAAATAGAATGGTCACTACCAAACCAAGGAACATCAGTGCCGCACCAATTACAATTGTGGTTTTACGAGCACGGTTAACCGTATGCCCCTTCGACATCAGGCGACCAGAGTACCAACCACCGGAGATACTACCTACGGCTGCTCCTACATATGGCACCCAGGCAAAAAATCCGATTTGCTTCACATCAAAGCCATAAACATCAGCCAGGTACAAAGGCATCCAACCGACAAACAACCACCATATTGGCTCTAGGAAGAAGCGTCCAATGAGTACCGACCATGACTCCTTATAGGACAAAATCTCCTTGATGCTTTTCGCTTTAGTCTCTCCATCCTGATCAGCTTTATGCTGGCCTGATTTTATATAATCACGCTCCAGATCGGTCATCCATGGATGCTTATCTACACCTTGTCGGTTAATGATTAACCATGGAATTAACCATATCAGGCCAAATGAACCTACAAACATGAAAGTTACCTTCCAGCCAAATGACGCCCATAAAAGGGCAATCAACGGAGGAGCCACGACCGAACCTAATGATGCTCCGGCATTAAAAATACCTTGCGCAATGGCACGTTCTTTAATGGGAAACCATTCAGCATTACTTTTAGCTGCACCAGGCCAGTTTCCTGCTTCTCCCAAGCCAAGAGTCACACGTAAAAAACTGAATGACAGAATACCACGGGCCATTGAGTGGAAAAATGAAGATAAACCCCATACAATAATCACCACAACATATCCCATGCGGGTTCCAATCTTATCAAATAATTTTCCTGACACTGACTGACCAACAGCATAAGCAACCATAAATACATTAAGAATCAAGGCATAATCATTCTTGGTCATACCTAAATCATCTGCAATACTTGGCCACATAATAGCCAAAGCACTTCTATCGATATAATTAATGATGGTAGCTAAACCGATCAGTCCGATAATCCACCATCTTAGTCCTTTTAACTTCATAGTTGTAATTTTAGAAGTGAGATTTGAGAGGTGAGAAATGAGTAAGCTCTCAAATCTCACTTCTCATCTCTGTTTTATCTATTTCTTATCTCCAAAATATGAAACGCCGTCACCGCTCAGGAAATCTTCGCGCACGGGGCTAAACACATCAATTAGGATACCTGGTTCCAGGCAAAGGGCACCATGCACTAAATTGGGCTCAATGTAAACGCCATCACCACCCTCAACTATTTGCTTTTCGCCATCGATGGTAAACTCGAACTTACCTGATGCCACATAGGTAGCCTGCGTGTGAAAATGGTCGTGAGGCGTACCTTCCGCTCCCTTTTCAAATTTTACCTGCACCATCATTATCTGGTTATCCCAGCCTAAGAATTTACGCGATACACCGCCACCTAAATCTTCCCATTCCATCTTTTGCGTCAGGATAAACTTTTCACTAAATCGTTTCATAATCCTTTGTTTTAATATTTTACAATTGTTATTTCTTAAATAATTGCCATGCACCTGTCCAACTGTAATCCTGTCCATTAACAGTCAGGTGGTGCATTGCATTTTGGTCGTTAGTATTATTACAAATGGCAAATACCACCTTGTTATTATTAGTCATATCTAACTGAACAAGTGTATGCTCACTGTTATTCGCTAAGGTTTTAATGCCGGCCACATTGCCTTTTAATCCGTTTACCAACTCAGTTACAGGGTGTTTGTTCCCATGTGCTTCTATTGTTGAAGCAAACAAGGTGTTGTCCGTTTTATCCCGTTCAATAATAACTGCTGGCTCATTACGTAAACTAAATTCAGGATCGCCTGCTCCTATGCGTGCAAAAAGTAGTTTATCTTTAGTTTGTGCTTCGGTGGTTAATGTATAAAAGCGGTCATTGTTTAACCAAACAAAGCGATTGGTTCCTTCCGTCATTATACCTTCTCCTGTGTGCCAGAGGTGCTGGTAGCCATCATTCTTACCCATTGCATTAAGACTTGATGTTTCGGCTTGATAATTGACGTTGGTATGCATCATCTGCCCCATGTAGTAATATGGCAGGTGATACTTGTGTTTAGCATATGACTCAACACGGTATAAATCCAGAATAATGGCATCATCAGATACTTCAGGCAAATTAAGCATAGCAATGGTGCGTTGCATTTGAACACCTGTATAGGCTTTATTCTCTTTTGCACTCATCACTTTTACCTCTTCTTTTGATGCATCAAATACCCATGGTTCAGAATGGTGCGATGAGGCTACTTTCACCTTACCTTCTGACTGTGAGTCTTTATCAACCACTAATGTGTTATGAGCAATGGTCTGACGTGCCCATGTTTTATTCTCGGGCAGGTAGCGACCACCATGTTTATACTCCACATTCACATATCGGGCGGCTCCATAGTCTTGTAATATTTCCTTGCCCTGATCGTAAAAGGCAATGGTCAAACGATCGAAATGCCCGTGCCCCATTCCCTGAGATGCATATTTCATTGTTAGTGTCTGGCTTTGTTTACCAGAATTGGAACGCAATACACCAAAAGCACCCTGATTGCCATCCGGTCCATCTCTGAACTCTTTTGATTCCCACTTAAAGGGTTTTGCTTCTCCTTTTGCTATAGCGCGTGCCACCTTTAACCCGGCTTCACAAATTATTACCTCACCCTGCTCCTGTGCAATCCCAAGTAATTCCTTTTGTGACTCATCCAGGCCATACACAAAATCAACTGCATGTACCAATGAGGTTGACATGTACGACATGCTTTTAAGTGCATCATTAATAGGAAAAAACTGACCATTGGTATTTGTCAACTGCAATGTCGTTAAAGCTGCCTTTTTTAATATCCCGTCACGGTATTCGAATATTTTCATTTCAGGACGGTTATTATCAATAGCCTGAGCAAACAACAGGTAAGGTAACATAGCATAACGTTGATAATACGGCCCTTCGGTATAATAACCATCTGGCGAAAACAACTGCGAAAGTTGTATCAGGAAACCAGCACCAACATCTTCTTTCGGTCCTGTTTCAACACCGTTAAAAGCCCGGTTAACCAACTCATCATTATCCATGGCAAAACCAGCCATTCCAACTGCTGCTGCGGCCCACACTCCATGATTATGAACACGGTTAAAAACCTTAGGGTTTTCAATTGATAAGAAATTGGCATAGGGCAATAACAACTGATTTTCAATCAAGTCTTTTTGCGCAGGTGTTAAAATACCAGCAATACAATCATAGGCCTGACTCACATACACTAACCAAACAGCTTCATTTAATTGTTGCCAGAACAGACGTCCCGGTGCATAAGATGCCTTAACCGGATGTTCTTCGAGCTTTGGATACATTGCAGCATATTCAATTAGCATATCACGTAAATAATTGGCAAAACGAGCCTCACCTGTTACCTGCCACAATACACCTGCTCCATACATATTGATGTAATTTTGCTTATGACGCTTGTGTGTATAACCTCCTGCAGGATCTTTAGGTGCTGGTACATCGATGCCATCCAGCATAGCCAATTCTGTTTTTTTCTTCAGGCTTTCAATAGAATGCAAGAGTAAAGGCAAATCGGTCTGCTCAGCCCTTATTGCTTTAACAGCATCGCCTGTTAAAATAATATTAGGATAATGGGTCTTATCCGGCTCATTGCGACACGCAACAAGCCAAATAGCAGCCACTAAAATCCAGATATATTTATTCGTTCTTTTCATTCCTTTTAATATTTAGACTTAAGATACAAGGCTTTTGATAAAAGCTTGATTTTCAACTTCAAATATAATTGCATCAATCAATAGTGCAGGAGTTTTAACTACACTTAACGTTTCACGTCTATTGTCTTTATCTCGGTTTCTTTACAACTGCCTTAAGTTTTTCTTTACGCCATCTATTGTGACATTTTCCACTTCAAACTCTTTATTATTGAAGACAATAGAGGACTTATTGAAATCACAGTCTGTAATTTTGGTAATCGGTTCACCGTTTGTCAGATAAAGATTCAATGGTTTTGATTCCTCAAAACTTGTATTGTTGATGTGGCATACCTGTACCCCATGTATCATCATGGAACCATTTTCTTTGTTGCGTTTGCCGTTGCCCACATTGACCAATTGGCAAGCATTAACCTTTAGGGTTGGTCCGAACGTGCTTTCATCCGTTCCGCCACGATAAAGATCCAATACTGTTCCTTCTACATTCTTGAATGTTGAATTTTCTAAAATCACGTATTCTGCATTGAAAATACCACGATCATCTGTTTCGTTATCCAGTCGAAGAACATGACCGGTCAGGTTATCAAAAGCACAATCTTTAATCATCACAGTATCTGCGTGTGTACTTTTGTATGATCGCAGGAAGTCAAAGAATTTATTCACATCAAGATTCTTTACATCGCAGTCTTCTACAAATAATTTATAGTTACAGTTCATTGAGTAATGACTGGTACTTACTATACAGTTCCCAGTTAGATCAGGAGACATTTCTCCATTAATTTCCACACCCTTTAATTGCAAAGAACCTCCATTTTGAATTGTAAACATCTCTTGTTTACTTGATAAAAGTCTTGGTTTGTCGATGCCTTCTGCAGAAACAATTGAAATAGGATGTGAAATCTCAAATTTCTTTTCCATGGCATAGTCACCTGCTTCTGACAGTACCAGAACATCTCCACTGGCCGATTGACTGTATGCTTCCTGTAGAGTGTTGAGTCCCGGTTTAACAACGATTTGTTTTCCAGTTCCGAAATCTCTGTTTCGTAATTCTTTTGAATACCAGTTTACACCAGTATTATCAGCATTAGCAGGTGCTTTAGTAACTGAGCTACCTGCGCCGTTTAATCCGTCGCCCTTTATCTGGTAAATACCATTTTCGTTCTTAACAGCAGCTAAATTGACCTTTGTTACAGCCAGTTTATTGGTAATAATGTTATTAGCAACAAAGTTGTTTTTAAATTCAATGCCGCTAATATCATCGTAGATGGTAAATATATCATCACGTCCCTCGTGAAGGAATACATTGTTCTCAATCAGTGAGTTAATTGGAATGGCCGAGCGTTCATCGTCGCTTCCTGCACATAACTGAACGTGGTCGCAATTCACAAAAGTATTGTTGGTAAATACGCCACCATCTACCTGGTGGTAGCGGTTAATAGCCGAATTTGGCACACCATTCATAATTACAAGGGCTCCGCGAAAGCGGTAACCTGTTAAATCGGCAAAATAATTGTTGATGGCTTTATTTCGCTTATTAATAATACGAATACCACCTGTGTGTTCTTTACCGTTGCCTAAGAATACATTTCCCTCGGCCACGTTATCATTTCCATGTCGATAGGTTAAAGTACCGCGACATTCCATAAAGGTATTATTCAGAAATTTATTGCCGCACGACTTGTTTGAGATGATTTCGTGCTCTCCATCACAATATTCGAAGTAGTTATTTTCTACCGTAGTACCACAGGTAGAAAGGGAGTAGTGTGAGGTACCCAAACGTAATGTTTCCCCTCCGTTGGCACCCAGATTCTGACGGTAACCAAAATAGTTATGATCGATACGGTGATTGTTTTCACGGCATAATTCATCAACCATACGTACTGTCATTGTCACACCAATGTTTCTTTTATCAACCAGGTAACAATGATCAACGCGGTTGTTTTTACCATAAATAGCAATCCATGTGTTGGTTTCGAAGCGTTCTGGACCATTGTAATTGTCAATCACACATTCGGTCACCCGGCTGTTATTGGCATAAACACCTTTTTTCTTTTTAAACGATATAACTTCTGATGTTGGTGAATAGCCATTTTTAAAGACCAACCCTTCAACAATCAGGTATTCGCCGCTAAGGTTAATACGGGATTGTCCTTCTAAAGTAACAGCACCTTTTTTCTCAACCGTTAATTTAACAGGTTGCTCTGCTGTTCCATGAGCTGTAAACTTCAATTCTGCATTGTTCCAAACACCGGCTGCCAATACAATAACATCGCCTGGTTGCGCTTGTTTCACAGCAGCATTAAATTCATCCACATTTGAAACCTTTATTCCTTCACTTGTGCTGCATCCTGCCAAAATGGCAAGACATAAAATTGTTACAAAAAATGTTTTAAATAATTGCATTGGTGTCGCGTTTGTTTAATTCAATTTGAGAAAAGAGGCCTGCAAGAATATTGCAACTAAACCTTTTAAGCGCAGGCCTCTTACTCCTCCAAGAAAATCTAAAAAGCAATAATAACCGGCAGTCGACACATCTATTATAAGCCGACTACCGGCCGGTCAAATATTGTTAGTAACCAGGATTTTGTGTTAAATCCGGATTTAAGTTTCTCTCACGTTGTGGAATTGGCAACAATAATTTTGTTGCGTTGAATTCAAAGTCTGCTTCATCAGTGGCAGCAAAAGCAGCCATTACCGACTCGGCCTCACCAAAGCGAATTAAGTCGTACAAACGATGATTTTCAAATGCCAGCTCAATGCGACGCTCGTCAAGCAACATCTGCTTGGTAACTTCAGTAATTGCAGATACATCAAACCCGGCTCTTCCCCTTACTTCTTTAAATGCTTCTAAAGCCGCAGCATCGTTGGTAGATGAGTTACCTGCCATCACTGCCTCAACGTACATTAATAATACATCTGCATATCGAAGTACAATCCAGTCATTACCTGCAAATTCAGAGTTAGCAGCTGTTATAGGACGAAACTTACCACACTCATATCCGCCTGAGGAACCCGAGCTTATTTCAAAATAGAACAAAGTATTATAACGACCGTCGGCCGGATCCACTGCAGCCATTAAATCATCTGTTGGATAGTTTAGTCCACTGGCCTGTCCCAGGTACGTCATTTCATAAGAGAAATCCTGAGAATCCTCCACATCATCATCAAGGTACTGAATAGCGAAAATAATTTCATCATTCAACTCTTTATAAAACACATCATTATAGTTGTCAATAATTGAATAATCATTGTCTCCCATCACAGCTTCCAACTGAATTTTAGCATCAGAATAGTTACCAATAGTCAGGTAAACCTTCCCTAATAATGTTTGTGCTGCTCCTTTAGTTGCGCGTCCTTCCGCAATATTACTGCGCGTTGGTAAAACAGCAATTGCTTCCGTTAAATCCTGAATAATAAAATCATAAACCTCATTGCTAGGTTGACGAATGTTTGTTGTATTATCTTCCGGATCTACAATTTTGTCAACTATTGGTACATCACCATAGGCGCGCACCATGTTAAAGTGACAAAGAGCGCGGCCAAATTTAGCCTCTGCTTCAAACTGAGCACGTACACTTTCATCTGATACAGCTGACAGGTTAGCCATTACCACATTTGCACGATAGATGTTATTGTAGTTTACAAGCCAATAGTTAGATACTGTTCCATTTGACACATCCACATTCATATCCTGAAACTGAGCCCATTCACCTTCACTGTTTTTCGATTTGGTGTTATCAGAACGCATTTCGGTTAAAGCAAACTCACGTGGTAAAATATCAGGTCCGAATATGTCATTAGATTTGTCATAGCTTTGGAAACCATCATACATGGACATTAAGCCAGCTTCAACTTCAGCAGTATTTTTGTAAAAACCATTACTGGCAATCTGGCTAATAGGCTCTGTGTCTAGGTAATCGTCACACGACACCATACCTAATGCCACTAAAACGATTAAACTATATAATTTTATCTTTTTCATTTTACTAAGCATTACAGATTAAAAATCAAGATTTACACCAAACGTTACCGTTTTTGCAATAGGAGCAGCACCTCTTTGGTAACCTCCCATCAACGGATTATCATCGTATGTTACCCCCTCCGGGTTAAAGCTGGTATAATCATCAGCCATCAGATAAATAAGGTTCTGACCAGAAACATAAACACGTGCCTTTGATAAACCTGCTTTAGAAATCCAGCTTTTAGGCAATGTATAGCCAAGGTTAATGGTACGTAGCGTTACATAGGAAGCATCCTGTACAAACTTATCTGTATAAATTCGCTCAACAACCTTATCCTTATCCGGGAAATCTGATGTATAGTCCATGTTTCCGGCAAACTGGTTATTGATATACTGCGGATCCATATTACGAACCTTTGCACCGTGTGAACCCTGGAAAGTAAACGAGAAATCAAATTCTTTTACTTTAAAGTTGTTAGTTACACCCCAAACGGCTGTTGGATATGGAGAGCCTAAAATAGCACGGTCATCTTCATCTATAAATCCATCACCGTTTAAGTCTTTTACATATACATCCTGACTTTCGGCATTTATCGGGTATAATGGATTCTTAATATACTCTTGTGGAATATCTTTCTCATACACATAGCCATAGAAAGAAGAAATAGGGTATCCAACAAGCGCTATATACTCCGATGGACGTTTAGAATCAACATAATTGATCTCGCCACTTGCATCTGCATAGTCAACTAACTCATTGTCATTCAGCGTTAAGTTGGCACTTGCATCCCACTTAAATCCAGAGCGATTAATGATTAAACCATTTACAGCCAATTCAATACCTCGGTTACGTACTTCACCAATATTCACCGTTGCTTTGTCAAATCCTGTTACACCAGGCATTGGTTGCTCCAGAAGCAGATCAACACTGTTACGTTCATAAACATCAACATTGAAATTCAGGCGGTTATTCCATAAGCCCAGGTTCAATGCAAGGTTAATCTCTTCACTTTGCTCCCATCCTAAATCAGGATTAGCAATGTTCATTGGATTAAAACCTGTTACCTTGCTTCCGTCAATAACTGCAGTTGTTGGTTGTAGATTTGACAGGTACTGGTATAATGAGATACCATTTTTATTACCTGTTAAACCATAACTGGCTGATAACTTAAGGTTAGAGATTAGTTCGCTGCTTTTTAAGAAATCCTCTTCAGAAACTCTCCATCCAAACGAACCGGCCGGGAAGAATCCATAACGGGTATCATTACCAAAACGTGATGAACCATCCCAACGTGCGCTAAATGACGCCAGATATTTACCTTTGTAAGCGTAATTCATACGGCTGATTACAGAGTGAAGCGTTTCACTTGTTTCAAAGGTTTCGGCCTGTGACTTAACCGGCGCTGCATTAATGGTTTTAATATAATCAAATTCAAAACCTGTACCCTGCATATCAGAGTATTTGTTTTCCCACTTTTCAAAAGCAAAACCTGCAACTGCACTTACTTCATGATCACCAAATGTACGGTTGTAAGAGAAAATATTTTCATTCACAGTCTTTTTATAGATATCAACATCATTAGCGGAATACATAGCCGAAGAACCATTACGGTGTGCTTCAGATCCCTGGAATTCCACATCTTGCTTAACACGGTAATTCAATGCCAGTGATGATTTAAAGTTTAATCCTTTTGCCAGCTTAAACTTCAGGTATGAGTTGGTTGATAAACGGAAATCATACACACGCTCATCGCGCTCAACTACTTTTGCATAAGGGTTGGCATTTGAAGTTGTACTAATATTATCATAGTCTTCGTAGTTATCGAAATGACGTTCAAAAGTATAATCACCCACCTGAACATCAGGGTATACGCTACGATTTACATATTGAATGGTATGCTCATCATGTCTGATAGGCAACCATGGTGATTGACGAAGTGCATCATGAATACCAATTGGAAAATCACGCTTTTCTGAATAAGTAGGTGCAATACGTGTACCTACAGTTAACCACTTATTCACTTTAGCATCCACTTTAGCAAGCAGGTTTACCTTCTTAAATTCATCTGTTAACAACACCCCTTCATCATCCAGGTAGCCTCCCGATATATAGTACTTTACATTCTCATTTCCACCACGGGCACTTAATGAATAATTTTGTACTACACCACCATCAAACATAACATCACGCCAGTCCGTTTCGGTACCTAATTCATTAATATATTCCATACGGTTTGTCAGTTCGCCACCATTATTTGCTCTAACAAACTCGTTCCATTCCGATACGGTTGAGAAAGTATCTTCATATTTAGGCGTGAATCGAATACCTGCATATGAGTTAACCGAAAATACTGTTTTACCTTCTTTACCTGACTTTGTCGTAATCATGATAACACCGTTACCACCTCGTGAACCGTAAATAGCTGCTGAAGCTGCATCTTTCAATACTTCAATAGATTCCACATCATTCATGTTCACTTCTGAGAAATCAGCAACCACACCATCAATTACAACCAGTGGACTGGCATCTGCTGAGATTGATCCAACTCCACGTACACGGATTGTCGGCTCACTACCAGCAGTACCATCTGTTGTTTGGATACTTACACCTGATACTTTACCAACCAGGGCTTCACTTGCCTGTGATACAGCGATCTGATCCAATCCTTCATTTTTAACTTTTGCAATGGCTCCGGTTAAGTGACTTTTCTTCTGAACACCATAACCTACCACTACTACCTCATCAAGGTCAGCTGCATCGGTTTCCAAAACAGCGTTAATACTTGATTGTGCTCCAACCACAATTTCCTGGCTGGAATAACCTATGAATGAAAAAATGACAATACTGTTTTCATCCTGTACGGTAAGACTGTAATTACCATTTACATCGGTAATGGTACCATTGGTTGTACCTTTTTCTACTATGTTGGCCCCAATAATTGGCAAGCCATCAGTTGCGTCGCTTACATTACCTGTTATAGCTACCTGAGCCAGTAACTGGGTACAAAAACCTGCAACCATTAATATTGATAATAGGATTTTCCTTTTCATCGTTAGTTTTTTTTCATCGATAAAGAGCGCACTGTCAAGAAGTTATAAGATACAACTCTTATCGGGTATTAGAAAAAATAGATTTTTATTAGCTTTGCATAAACACAATACGAACTCTAAACAACCTTTAAGTTCCACGTTATTAGGTTGAACATGAGTTTCTTCCAAGAAAATTGTATTGTTGTTAATAGTGCGTGCAAGCGCACTATTTTTTTTATCCAGAGTTACTTTTCATCATTTTATATCTTATAGTTTAGATTTACTAAATTCAATTACATCATTAAGATGTTTTACCATACAGTCGTCTGCCGCTTTTACATCCGTGTTTTTAATGGCATCTAAAATGGCACGGTGTTCTTTTAAGGTTTTGGCAAATTTGTCTTCACCACATACATTTTCACTTCTGTAGATACTGATAATATCAGGTAATATAATCAGCATCATCGTTTTAATAACCGAATTATGGCCCGCTTCAGCTATTCGTAAATGAAATGAAAAGTCCTCATTTTCAGCAGGAACACCTGACTGAATTTTTGTTTCGTAGGCCGCTAGGGCAAGTTCCAGTTTAGCAATATCCTCATCAGTACGACGCATGGCAGCCTGCTGCACTGAAAATCTCTCCATCATAACCCTTGTTTCAACCAGTGAAAAGAAATCAGGCTTCTCAATTTTCATAACGTTTGAGAGCAAACCTTCCATGGCCGAAATATCAACACCATTGATCACCACTCCGCTTTGAGGTAGTGTATTTAATATACCCAGAAACTCAAGTTTTTTAATGGCGTCTCTAATGTAAGTTCTTCCAACACCAAGTTTCTCTGATAACTTTCGCTCAGAAGGTAACTTATCACCAGGCTTTAAATAGCCCGCAATTATCAGCCCTCTAATCTGACGAATAATCTTATCTACAGGTGTCTCAACTTCTATTGCTTTGAAATTTTCTAGTAATTCCATTGTTTGTTTTTTTTATATCTGCCGTTCCAATAACTGGTCAACCAAAATTACTCAAAATCCATCGCTCGCACAACCAGTATAATACAATAGAATTCAAGTGATATATTTATTATTATAAAATTGGTGATATATCAATTGTACATATACGAACCGTTACATCCCCATAAGTTGCATGAAACGTAATAAAGCCTGAATCATCACTTACAAAATCAAACGAACGTAATGTATAAGTATTTGAATTGACATCTGCAGCCAGATTTTCATCAACTAGCTTTACTCCGTCTATTCCTTCTCCGGCATATATTGCCAGCGGTGCAGAATATCCTTCGATGCCTTTATCATCAATTGCAGCGTAAAAAGAAACACGATACAACTGGTTTGGAAATACTTTTACGGTCTGATAAAGGTATTGAGTATCTTTACCATATTTAGCTCCTGTTCCTTCAATTGGTGTTGGTGATCCACTACCTGAATATGTGCTGGATCCATCCATACTCCAAAGTCCCCTGTCTCCATCAAACAACGGATTCTGGAAAGCTGCCCCCTCTGTTTCAATTTCCTCAACATAGGTATTTGTTGTACTACCTGCAGTAGCTACGCAAGTAACAGTATATTTACCTTCAAACATATACTCATGTACCGGATTCTCATCTGTGCTGGTGTTACCATCACCAAAATTCCATAACCATGAGTCAGCATTGACATCATTGTTGTTAAATGTAACGGTTCCCCAGTCAACATCTGTCACATTAAAACTTAAATAAGGAACACTGACTGCCATTGTATAAACAGATTCCTTTTCATTGTCATCTGTAACAGTTAACGTTACATCGTAAATTCCATCAGCCAAATAAAGCTTATTTTCAGGCGTTACCTCATCACTTACTGTTCCGTCACCAAACTCCCAAAAAAAAGAAGTTGCTGAAGTAGTTGTATTGGTAAATGCCACTTCCATGTTACTAACAACCACTTCGAAGCCTGCTTCAGGAGGGTTGTTTTCTTTAAATAAATAAGTCACATCATCACCACAGGCACTAAAAAAACCTGTAAGTGCTCCGGCCAAGAGGAACAATTTTGATTGTTGTAACCATTTTTTTGTGTTAATTTTAATACCTCTAGTTTTATAATTAAATGATAATTAATC
>JAKSBD010000475.1 GCA_022361295.1 Bacteroidales bacterium | reverse complement strand
CTTCATCCTACAGTTCTGGGTTCGGGTTGCTGCAATGGTTGTGTCTGATATCATTGATAAATTATCGCCAAACATGGCAACTGCTACACAAATTAATCCCGCTATTTCGGTAGGTGCTACCATTGGAGGTGCCATGTTTGGCGATAATTTATCAATGATATCAGACACAACCATTGCAGCAACCCGAACCCAGAACTGTAGGATGAAGGATAAATTCAGAGCCAACATCAGACTGGTATTACCCGCTGCTATCATTTCAATTCTGCTATATGTTTTCATACCTGTATCCGGAACAAGTCAGGATGTATCAGTCACTTTAGTTGATTACATAAAGCTTGCCCCATACATAGTTGTACTGATTGCTGCAGCAATGGGAATGAATGTATTTCTTGTTTTATTTATCGGTATTGTTTTAGCCGGTAGTACAGGTATCATCAATCAGGACTTTACCATTTGGACATTACTGGCATCGATCAGCAAAGGCATGCAAAGCATGGCTGAAATAGTAATGGTTTCATTGCTGGTAGGCGGCATTGTAGAAATCATAAAAATCAATGGAGGAATCGATTACATAATCAGCCATATTGGAAAGCGCACCCAAAGTGTAAAAGGTGCAGAATTTAGTATTGTTGCACTCACCGGAATTGTAAACATTTTTACAGCCAACAACACCATTGCCATATTGATGTCAGGGCCTATTGTGAAAAACATTGCCGGTAAATTCAATATTACTCCTAAACGTTCAGCCAGCCTTATGGACACTGCATCATGTTTTATCCAGGGGGTATTACCTTATGGTGCACAAATTTTAGCTGGCGTTGGATTGGCCGCAGGGGCCTTATCGCCGCTGGACATTATGAGTAACTTGTATTATCCGTTCTTTATGGGATTAACAGTTATCGTCTCAATCATATTAAAAAAGCCTGCTAAAAACTAATTTTAGCAGGCTTATATAACTTCAAACAAGTGTTTTATTTCATTCCTTTCAGGTATTTATAAAACTCACTATCGGTTGATAAAATAATGTGCGTTTGCTCGTCAAATGTCTTTTCGTAAGCTTCCATTGATTTTAGGAAGCTATATAACTGACGGGCCTGTGGCGTTTTATCATAAGCCGAAGCATAGATGGATGCAGCTTCTGCGTCAGCCTTACCTTTGATCTCCTCTGCTGTCTTATAGGCCTCCGATACGATTGTTTTTAACTCCCGGTCTTTTTCACCATTAATTCGAGACGCTTCCCCCTGCCCTTCAGACTTAAACTTGTCGGCAATTCGGTAGCGCTCACTTTTCATACGCTCATACACTTGCGTACGTACCTCTTCTATGTAATTAATACGCTTAATTCTAAAATCAAGAATGGCAATACCAAGCTCTTTAGTTCTTGCATCAGATGCTTTCTGCACCATTTCCTGAATCTTATCACGCCCCACAGTTATAGCCATTAAGCTATCACCAACTGTTTCACCTGCCAAACCTGCCGAAACAGGCTTACGGTTAGTTGAGCGCACAGCCTCCTCAATGTAGTGCTTGGCAATATAGTTACGTGTTTCACTGTCAATAATATCATCCAAACGCGTATAGGCACTGCGCTCATTGGTTAGTCGCTTATAAAACTGCAGCGGATCAACTATTTGCCATCGAGCATAGGTATCAACAAATACATATTTCTTTCCTTTGGTAGGAACCTGCTCTGGATCACCATCCCATTCAAGATAGCGCTTATCAAAGAAGTGGGTTGTTTGTATAAAAGGAATCTTAAACTTCATACCAGGTGTTGTAATGGCACCTCCTACCGGCTTACCAAACTGCGTGATAACCACCTGCTCTGTTTCATCCACAATAAAAGTACCTTGCGAAAAAAGAAACAAAGCAACAGCTCCAATTACAATAAATATAATTGATTTCTTATTGTCCATTTGTAGTTGATTTTTGTTGTGAAAGTTGCATTTGTAATAATGGCAGTACATTATTGCCATTTTGATCGGTAATAATTTTTTGGCCCAAACGCGGCATTACCTCTTCCATTGTTTCAAGATAGATACGACGACGCGTTACTTCGGGGGCCTTTACATACTCTTTATACAGAGCATTAAAACGGGCCACATCACCCTTGGCATTATTAACACGTTCGGTAGCATAACCTTCGGCCATCTGTATGGTCTCTTTCGCTTGACCGGCAGCTTTAGGAATCACTTTATTATACTCGGCCTTTGCCTGGTTTATTAATGTCTCTTTTTCCTGCTGTGCCTCATTTACTGCATTAAAGGCTGCTTTAACAGGTTCAGGCGGATTAACATCCTGTAATACCACCTGGTCAATTTTAACACCAACTGAATATTCGCGACACACCTGTTGCATTAACTCCTGCAATTTGGCACTTATCTCTGTTCGTCCCACGGTCAGCACTTCATTAACGGTACGGTCGCCTACAATTTGACGCATGGCCGATTCGGAGATATCACGAAGCGTTACCTCAGGATTGCGCACCTTAAACAAATAGTTGTAAGAATTATCAATTCGATATTGTACCACCCATTCAACATCTGCAAGGTTCAAATCACCCGTTAGCATAAGCGCCTCATCTACTCCACCGCCACCCCGGGTGTAAGATGAACGGACACCTGCACTGGTTGTACGGAAACCAAACTCCATTTTCTGCTGACGCTCAACGGCCACTTTATAAACCGATTCAACCAATGGAATCTTATAGTTCAAACCCGGTTCTACGGTACGAACGTATTTACCAAAACGCACAATTACACCTTCCTCTTCAGGGTCGATAGTAAAAAAGGCAGTCCAGGCCATTAAGGCCACAAACAGCATCAGGCCAACCGACCGGATGTTTTTTAAAAGCTTCTCAAGTACACCACTCGATGTATTGAGGTTAAATTGATTTGATGTCATATGATAAGATTAAATTATTCAGTTGAATCAGACGCTATATCTATTTTGTCATCCCTTTCAAATGTAGCATAAAAAAGAGGTTTTAAAAAGCCGAAGCACAAAGAAGCCCGACAATTCTGCCGGGCTTAACAATTAATTGATAATAATCTGAGTTCGATATATCTTAGTTATCACTATCCACATTTTTCATTGTGAGCGTCAAAGGGTATTTCTTACGTAACTTCTTTTCCTGCTCTTTGGTCATATTGTCGTAATCAATGCCCTTACTAAATGCCTGATCTTTCCTTAAATTCCATACTGTAGAATACACCATATCCAAGGTTTTGATATAATCATTGTAAGAAGTCTTGTCGCTATACTCATACAGTATTACGTATTTTTTTGAATCTAAAATATAATCACGTAATCTCTTACCGGTATTTTTTAAGTCGGCACTTGATGAGGGCGAAATGGTAAACAACTTAATTCCTTCAAAAAAGGCTTCTTCTTTAGATAGCATTTTTGCATCCTTAGGTGGAAGTAAGTTAAGAATAGCTGTTGAACCATTATTGACACCAGCAGATTTATCTGCATTAGCAGCATAGGCAATTTTCAATAAATCATTTAACCTTAAGGCATTTTTTACTTTATCTACTTCACTCATTGATGTTGCTGCATCAATCTCAAGAAGAATGGATTTTGTATTGTACTGTGGTTTTTTTGAAATGCCTTGCATAATTGAATTACAATTATCCAAATTTACTTTTTTACCATCGACATAGAGTTGTTTACCCGATAATTTAATCCTTGAAAGAACATAGGCTTCATCGTAAACTTTAACTGATTTAGCAACCGGTAAATTAACTACTGGCTCCTGCTCTTTTGCCAAATCATTGTTTTCTTCATTATCTAAAAGGTTGATCTCATAGTGCCCTTCTATAAATAACAGGTTTTCGGTTTTAGGAGCATCAACAACATCAGACTCTACTTCTAAACTTTTTCCTTCATTTAATTCATTTAAATTTTCATGTGACTCTTTAACTACCTGGGTTGGTGCAGACTCCTGAACAGGGATTAAATTAACTTTCATTGCTTCTGTATTATTTTCAGCAATCAACGTTTTCCCGGTCATATTAGCGAAAAAGAAAAAAGCAAAAATTACCATGGGTATGACTAATAGTGCTTTCAATTTTGCGCTGTTTCCTGATTTTATTTTATTCATCATGGCTATTCGTTTTTTAATTGACAATAAGTTAAAATTATTGACCAGCTCTACTGAGCGAATGCTGATTAACTGACTCAGTAATAGAGACTGATAATCGAATAACTCATGCCCCTGGTCAATCACTTGCCGGTCGGCAATGTACTCGTGACATGTTTTAATCGATTTCTGTATGCGCCATGTAAGCGGATTAAACCACTGGAATATCGTAATGATATGCGCCAATAATAAATCCACCGAATGTTTATGTTGCACATGAACTTTTTCATGTGTAATTACTTGCTCAAATTCTTCGGGCTGTAATGCCTCTTTATTAACGAATATCCAGTTGATAAATGAAAAGGATGGCATATCATCTTTAATTAAAACAATATTGTATCCTTCACTATGGATTACATTATTTTTACGGATGATTCGATAGAGGTTATAGACTAACAGCAACAAACGAAATGTGAAGAAGAGCACTCCGCTGATATAGATATATAATAATAAGCTTGATAATGAAAAAGAAGAATGTTCAGGTTCTGAATTGATATTTAAAGACTGTTCAATGGGTTTACCTTCAGCTACAGCCGGCAATTCATTGCCTACCATAAAATCAGGCTCTGTCATTAAAATCAGTTCCTCGTAATAATTACGGAACTCTCCAATAGTAGCTAAGGCATTCCCGATCTTCTCGCCAGAATCCAATGACAATTGAACATTAGACAAGGGCAAAAGAAGGGCGATGACCATTGAAGTTACAAGGTATATCCTGTTAAATGTGAAATAGGTTTCCTTGCGGAAGAACAAGATATAACCAATATAAAACAAAGTAAGACATAAGCCACTTTCAAACAGATATATTAAGAACCTACTCATCTTTCTTCCTTTTAAGTTCTTCAAGCATTTTTATAGCTTCATTAACTTCGTCTATTTTTAGGTTTTTACTTTCGGAAAAGAAGTTAACTACCTGGGAAAATGAATTATTAAAGTAGCCTTTCACCAGACTACCCATCTGATTTTTGCGGTATTCATCCTTTGATATAAGCGGATAGTATTGATAGGTTCCACCATACTTGGTAAAACCAACTATCTCTTTTTTAACCAACACACGCACAATGGTTGAAACACTGTTATAAGGCGGTTTAGGTTCTGGCATCTTCTCAATTATATCTTTGATAAATCCTTTTTCCAACTCCCAAAGAAGCTTCATTATCTTCTCTTCTGCTTTTGTTAAAGTTACCATCGTTATACTAAGTTAGTTAATCAGCAATTCAAACATACAACTTATTTTTAAGTTCATCAACTTATATTTAAGTTTTGCAACTTATTTATAAGTTATCGAACAATTTAACTCCATAAACTCTTTAGAGTATAAAGGGCTTTCAGAAGTAATATCCAATTCGGATTATTATTTAAAGAGCTTTCTATTTACTCTAACATCTTAAATTATGAAAACAACTATCAAAAACGCCTTATACCTGTTAAAAGTATTTCTGCTAATGGGCCTTATAAATACAAGTCTTATGTCCTGCAGTGACTCTGACGACCCAACCGGTGACATGCAGCAGGAAGGCGATGCGGACGACATGAAAGGCAATAACAATGATGCTGCACCTGATTTCTCTCTAACATCTTTAAGCGGAACTACTGTAAGTCTGCAGGACTTTAATGATAAAGTTCTGGTAATGTTTTTCCTTGGCAACTCATGCCCGTCATGTAAGGCGGCAGCACCAAATATTCAAACGCAGATTGCAGACGAATACGCTTCAAATTCAAGCGTTGCTGTTATTGGGCTCGACCAGTGGGATGGCAATGAAGCATCTGTGCAAGGGTTTAAAAATACAACAGGAGTTTCCTTTCCCCTGCTTCTTAAGGCCTCTAAAGTTGCTTCAGATTATAGCACAACCTATGATCGTTTAATTGTGGTAAACAAAGAAGGCAAAATCGTCTTTAAAGGAACCCAGGGAGCTTCGAAAGATATTAAGGCTGCCATTGCTATAATTGATGATAACCTATAGTACATGTCAACTAAAACTATACTGTCAATAGTCATTCTAACCCTGGCGTTCAACGTGGTTAAAGCGCAATCCATTCCTGATTTCATGCTTGAGAACCTGGATGGAGAATGGGTAAGTTATAATGATTTAAAAGGTGATGAAGTAACCCTTATCGATTTCTGGGCATCGTGGTGCAAACCATGTATGAAGGCAATGCCCGAAATTGATAAGATTTACCAGGAATACCATAACAAAGGCTTATCCGCAATTGGCATTAATACAGATGGACCGCGAAGCATATCCAAGGTGAGACCTTTGAGCAAAACACTTAACATTTCATACCCGATTGTTTCTGATATCAACAATGAACTCTTGAATGATTTAAACATTTCTGTGTTGCCAACCTTGTTACTGGTAAATAAAAATGGCGAAATCATATACCGACATGAAGGATGGACTGCAGGAGATGAGAAAGAACTTGTAGAACAAATCAATTCTATCCTTCAATGAAGCAGATTCTTTATTTATGCATTTTCTTCACAATACTTTCCGGTGAAATGGCCGGACAGATATCAGGCACAAGCCTTATGGAATATCAATATGGCCAGCTACCTGGCGCCAATGAAGAATCTTTTAATGCGCTTTACAACAAAATAAACATCAATTACCGGTATCAAAAGCTAAAAGTTAAAGCAGGATTTCAGTATTTTGTTTCACCATATTCCGAGCGCAATTATATTGAACCAGGATGGCTAGGACTCAACTACCGGAACAAAGGCTGGGAATTGAAAGCCGGTAACTTTAACGAAACAATTGGCAGAGGTATTTTATTAAGGTCGTACGAAATATATGGTGCAGTCATTGAGGACATTAGTTTTAGGAGCAAGCAATATTTTTATCGGGATATCATGGGAGCTTCTGCCGGTTATCGGCACAAAAAATTTGCATTGAAGGCCACGTATGGTTTTGTTTTAAATAACCTTATACCACCAACCGACAAGTGGCAAAACAGGCGTGATGATGAAATTGCTGCATTAAGCGGAGAGTATAAATTATTTAAGCAAACTCTGGGAGGAGCTTTCATGCGCTTATCTAACAGTGCGGCAACAAGCAATTATGCCTTGGGTTCTTTGAACGGTCGCATCTTTCCTTTTCTAAATTATTACACAGCATACGCATCAACAGTCAATGCTGAATCGGAAGGACATGCCATTTATGTTTCGCTGAACTTTAGCCTTGGGAAATTCGGGTTGAGTGCAGAGTGGAAAAACTACGACAATTTTGTCATTGGCTCTGGCATTAATGAACCTCCCGCCTTGGTAAAAGAACACTCTTACAGAGTCTTAAACAGAAGTACCCACGTTTTACAGCCTGATAATGAAAACGGTATTCAGCTGGAAGCATTTTACCAGGCCAGTGACAAAACTTTAATAACAGTAAACCATACCATTGCAAACAATGACTTTGGCAAAACGCTGGAATATCGTGAGTGGTTTGGTGAAGTATCAACATCAATTAAATCAACTGACTTAAAGGTATTTGTTGATTATGCCAATGATCCTTTAAAAGGTGAGGAAGACCGCATATCGGCAGGAACAAACATTGACATCCCATTCAAAACAAAACAAGGATTTTTAATTGAACTGGAGTATCAAACATTTGACAGAACTGATAAATCAAACCAAAATTATGTGGCAGCTCTCACCTATCGATTCGATTCACGCTTGTTTGTAGGTACATTATCTGAATGGAGTAACGACAACTTTATAAGCAACGATGATAAATTATGGCTGAGCGGCACCATGCGATATAAATTAAACAGCAAACACACTGTGCAGTTATTTGCCGGCGAAAGACGAGGCGGACCTGCCTGTAGTGCAGGCGTTTGTTATGAAGTGCTGGATTTCAAGGGCCTTGAACTTAGATGGAACGCTCGATTCTAATAGCCTGAGTTCGAAATTTAATGTCGAACTCAGGCTAATAAAAAACCCGGTAAATATCACCGGGCTTATATGATAATGTTATTCGAAATTACTTTTTGGGGTATTTCCTCATGATCGATCGCACTACAAAAGGAATACTCTTTCTGCGTAATTGCGGGTTTTCATCTATGGTTTTACTGGCAGCGCTTTCCCAGATTAATTGCTTTTTACCGGCATCAAACACTGAGCAAACCAAGGTGCCAACATTTATATCAACATCTTCAATATAAGTTGTGCTGTAACCACCCCAACCAGGACCATAACCCCAGCCCGGACCATAACCGTAGTAACCACCGAAGCCTACGTAAACCTGTATATTAGGATTATGAGTAGTTGTTGTTCTTGTCTGGGTGCGCTCTTCATTAATTAGATAAAGGCTAACGATCAGATCGCCTCCACTTCCCTTTTCTACAATTTCAATATTTCTCTTTTTAAACTCCTCTGTAAAGGCCTCTTCAATGCGTTTACGATCAAAAGTATTCAGATCCTCTGTGGTATTCTTGTCCCAGCCATAGAATTCAGCGGTTTTAAATTGACTGAAATCAACTGTAGGATCATGATCTGAAGTAGTTTTAACACCTGCACAGGCTCCAAGCAGAATTGCCAGGATAGTTAAGGTTAATGCGTTTTTCATTACTTATAATTTGGTTGATTATTTTACATGAGTAAATGTATATTTTATATAGCACATAACCACCAATCACGATTAATGTTTTACTTATATACGCTCGAATCCATGTTAATATATCCATTAAGCGTTTGCTTAAGTAAAGTTTCTGCATCAGACAACACCACGGTTCGCCAAACAGGAGAACTGGGGTAATACATTTCCCTGAACTGTTTTTTAACTGTTCTCTCTGTATGTTCATCAACAAAACCATAATGCGCTCCCTGGTTTTCTAATATCATTATTTGCAAAGACTTAATGGAACCAAAGGTTGTTTGGCTATTCATTGTTCCGCATTCAAACAGCATGGGGATCGAAAATGTTTCAGGCACTAAGTTATTGACCCATGACACATAATCTCCTTTAATTTCGTAAAATCCTTTCGTATCTCCCCAGTCTATATGTCTATCCTTAAAAATCTCATCAATTGCTTTTGTCACTTTATAATCAGTGGGACGGTTGATAAATAAATGAATTTTACCACGTTCTCCATAAGCCGTGTGCAAATCAATGTTGAGCATAGTCGGGTATTGATGTATTTTCTCTACCAGCAATGTTTCCAGCTCCTTAAGATGCGGCTCATACCCCGAACCTCCATAACAGAATCCTTTTTCATACTCATATTGCCCCTGAAGAATTGCCTGTCTCATTACAGCCTTGGTTTCTTTAATAATCTTCATCATCGATTTAATCAGAAAAAAACGATTACTTCCCGATCTTAAATCAACTTTTTCATCAGGCATTAGCATATTAGCCAGCTCTGCGTATCCCCTGTTCTTATAAGTAAAATCAGTTGGTGTCAGCAGGCAGTTTCTGTTCAAATCAACATTATTCCCGGTTGTTTTTCTTCCATGTTTAAAACCATAAGGATTAATACCATGGATTATCAATACACCAACATGATTTAATACCTCATCACTAAGTACTTTATCCATAAACAAGCATTGAAATGCACTGCCCACATATCCTTCAATACCATGTAATCCTGAATTTAACACCAGTAGTTTCTCTTTTTTACCTCGCTGTGGTATATAACACCAGTCAATCACCTGGCTCTGGTCATTGGCAATACACAGCTTACCTCGCTCCACATCATTGTATTTATTAGTGAGCCGATCTGAACTCCTGTGAAAAGCTAATCGACAGTCACCATAAGACTCATGAAAGTAATGACTGATATAAGGTTTTGGCATTACTCCGCCCGGGTCCTGAGCCCAATAATTTTTATAGTTGAATTTTGTAAAGAACATTGCAATCAAGATAACAATAACCAGTAAAAAGAAATGCGTTGTGAAGATCCCATTTTCACTTCAGATCGTTAGCTGACATTAAGATACGACAACAAAACAGCAAGTGCATGTTTTTATATTAAGAAAACAATAAATCATTATTTGTACGAATTGATTTACCTATTTTAGAAGCCAAAATAATTTCGTAATGATTAAAAACTACTTAATTCTGCTTCCAATATTATTCATATTTGGATGTTCAACCTTTGAAAAACCAGCGCCTGAAGAAGGTGTAAGTCAGCGCCTGGCTAAACAACGGGCAAAGCAAATAAGCAACCTGAATTATCACTTGTCAATTATTGTGCCTGGCGATAAGGATGAACCTATTGATGGCCAGTCAAAAATACAATTTGAGCTTGCTAAGGCAGAAACTGTTTATCTCGATTTCAAAGCCGAAGATGAGCAATTGCAAAAACTGATTATAAATGACGATACCATTGTTTCACCATCTATCGTTAATGAACACATTAAGCTGCCAAAGAAATTATTGAAAGAAGGACTTAATACCATAATGCTGCAATATATCCTTGGTGATGGGGCATTAAACCGAAACGATGATTATTTCTATGCGCTGTTTGTACCTGACAGGGCCAGAACCACCATACCATGTTTTGACCAACCTGATATTAAAGGTCGCTTTGCCGTAAAAATGGAACTACCGGAAACATGGACAGGCATTGCAAATGGTGAGCCAACCGTCAAACAAACCATTAACAACAGGGTTATACTGGAATTTGCCCCTTCACAGCCTATCAGTACCTACTTATGGGCTTTTACAGCCGGCACCTATCAATTTGATTCTGTTAATTGGAAAGGGAAAAAAATTGGTATGTTTCACATGGTTGATGACACAGTAAAATACCAGCGAAACATTAAAGAGGTTTTCAGACAAACACTGGCATCACTAGATTGGCTGGAAGACTTCACTGCTTTCGATTATCCATTTGAGACCTACAACCTGGTGGCCATTCCATCCTTTCAGTTTGGTGGCATGGAACATCCTGGAGCCACCTATTATCGTTCAGAAAAGATATTCTTAGATGAAAACCCTACCCGTAACGAAGAATTGAGTCGGGCCAACTTAATTGCGCACGAAACAGCGCACATGTGGTTTGGCGATTTGGTCACTATGCCCTGGTTTGATGAAGTTTGGCTTAAAGAAGTTTTTGCCAACTTTATGGCCGATAAAATTACGGAGCCTTGGTTTCAGGACATGAATCACCAGTTACGTTTTTTAATGGCCCACTTCCCTCCTGCTTATGCAGTTGACAGAACAGCGGGTGCCAACCCCATTGGACAGAAGCTTAAAAACCTTAAGAATGCCGGCACCTTATATGGTGGTATTATTTATCACAAATCCCCCATTGTGATGAAACAATTGGAAAACATTGCAGGCACTGATAATCTGCAAAAGGGCATCCAGGAATACGTTGCTAACAATGCCTATGGCAATGCTTCGTGGAATGACTTAATTGCCTGCATTGATAAATATACCGAAACAGATTTGAAAGTCTGGAGTAATGCCTGGGTATTTGAACCGGGCCGACCCGTATTATATTTTGAGCCATCGGAACATAACAAGCAAGTATGGAAACTTAAACAAATACCGGAACATACTAACCTGGCATCAAAAAATACTTATTGGCCGCAGGAAATAAATATTTTACAGGATGATACACATCTTCAATACCAAATGTACGATGCGCAAATTGATATTCCCGATAATCCGGAAAGGCCCAATTCTTTATATTTGGCCGATGACGCAGGCTATGGCCTGGTTCGTCTGACACAGCCTCAACTGGAGTATTGGCTTAATAATATGACAACAACCGGCGATGACTTATTGCGTGGCAGATTGGTAATTAACCTATATGAGAATTTTCTCGATGGCAGCATCGAACCAAATGCTTTTTTAAGCTATCTGCAGCAAGCCACTTTAGCTGAAAACAATCCCATTATATTGAGTCAGTTATGCAGTCAACTTCAAAGTACATATTGGAAGTTTATCCCAAAGGACATTCGTGTTAATAAAGTCGCATCTTTGGAGGAAACGCTTTTTAATCGCATAAAAACAGAAAGTAATGTGGCCAACAAAAAAACACTCTTCAGGTTATGGAGCAGTATTTCTATTAGTAATGACGCCATTGAAACACTTAAAGACTTAACCCTGGGTAACGAAACAATTGAAGGGTTAACCTTTAGCGACAATGACTTAATCAGGCTGGTGACCCAGTTGAGTATTAAAAATCACCCGGAAGCAAAAGAGTTACAAGCTCATGTTTTACAAAACCTGAAAAGCGAACAAAACAAAGAAAAACTGCAATTTCTACTTCCTTCATTATCAGGCAATGTTGCCGAACGTGATGAGTTCTTTTTATCCTTATCAAAAGTTGAGAACAGAAGTAAGGAAGATTGGGTGCAGAATGCTCTTGCTAACCTGCATCATCCGCTAAGAACAGAGCATTCGATTCATTACCTTCACAACACTCTTGAACTGTTGGAGGAAATTCAACTGACAGGTGATATCTTCTTCCCAATAGGATGGCTTGGTAATAGCTTTAGTGGGCACTCAAGCGAGCAGGCCTATAACGTTGCTAATCAATTCTTAAATAACAATCCTGCTTATCCGCAGCATCTTAAGTTAAAGATTCTTCAGAATATTGATATGACAGAAAGGGCTTATAGAATTAAGTACAAGCATTACTCAAATGACCGTTAGACTTTAGACATCGGAACTATGAAGAATTAAGTATTCTTAATAGTTTCAGAACTGAATTACAAGATATTGCTGTCGCGCGAATACCTTCAACGATTTAGTCGACACCCGACTTTTTGAAAAAATGTGCTCCGAAGATTTAGTCGAAGCCCAACTTTTTGAAAAAATATGCTTCGAAGATATAGTCGAAGCCCAACTTTTTGAAAAAATGTGCTTCGAAGATTTAGTCGAAGCCCAACTTTTTGAAAAAATATGCTTCGAAGGAATAGTCGAAGCCCATTTTTT
>JAKSBD010000081.1 GCA_022361295.1 Bacteroidales bacterium | reverse complement strand
TTACAGGCAGAAAATAATCCGAAGGTGAATGATGAATCAATCATTATTCTGCAATACGATAGTACAGTAGCGGTCATACAGGGTTCATGGAACTGGCCCATTGGTCGAAAAGACATGGAGATTTATGGTCTGAACGGAGTCATATATGCAGATAACAAACACGACCTTCGTTTACGCATTTCAGAAGGTTATGATGGCTTTGATGAAAACGTCATGCAACTGGAAGACAGAAAAGCTCCCTTTGACGATCCTTTTGCGCTCCTGGCCGCGGTTGTAAGAAATGAAATACTACTTCATGATTACGATTTAAACGCCCTGGACAATAATATGCTGGTTGTTGAAATTCTTGATGCTGCGAAAAAAAGTGCAGAGCTAAACAAAACCATCTTTTTAAAAGATTAATACAATGCCTTCTGGTAGTTTATCAATTGCCCAATCATAGAAAGGACGTATTCTGTCAGTCAGGTATAGAATGATTATCTTTTGTTATTTACGCCAGACCACGTGAATGTTGCCATATTTAGTTTTACTATTATTATTAGTATCCCAACACGTAAGTTTTAACCTTACTGTTTCTGTAGTATTAGTACCTTCTCCCTGATAAATTGGAACCAGTCCATCTGTATAAACACTGTGTTGATTTCCGTTGTATATTCTTACATTCCAAGCATTAAAGACCTCAACTTTATAATTTACCACTCCTTTTTGAATCATGTATAAAGGCAATACAGAACCATCACTATTTATTCCTACAGCATTACCCAGTTCAAGACATGCAATACTCGCTGACCGTTCGGTATCGTTAACAGCAAGTTGATGATCAATGGTTGCAGATAAAGTAGAGCCTGTTTTAAAATAGATATTTCTTTCCATCAATATCTGATCGCCGGAAGTATATGTTTTGTTTGCACCAATTACATTTTGATTATCTGATGGCGATATTATTAATGAATGTTTAGCTTGTACATTGTTTATACTAATGTCATTTTTGGTTGCTAACAAATGTGTATGCGGCACGTAACAAGGGCGACAAGAATTACCACAGTCTAATCCGGTTTCATCATAGTTTTGCGTGCAATCGTTACAATGTTCAGCCTGATATTCTTCATAACTTTTCGATGCACTTAATTGCTTATTGCCTGGATCGATATAGGAACGAATATGATCATATATTGATGTTATACTGGTCGATATAGTGGTTTGATCGGTTTGGTATTGACCACATGCGGGGGTGCCTTCATATGAGGTAATAATACCCACTAAATCGCCATGTGAAGAAAAGACAGGGCCACCGGATGCCCCCTCCTCATTGGCTCCTATACTCCATTGTATTGAATGGTATTCGTTATGATTTAATCTGTACCGGCCCCCTGGTGCATAAAATATTTTGAGTACATCTCCCATTGGATACCCAAAAGCTCCTATGCCTTGATAATCTTGATTTACATATTTTCTCCATCCGGCATATAGTATATCATGATGTGATAAATCTTCTAATGAAGTGTTGGTTTGTAACAGCACCCAATCACTATTGGTTGATCCCCCTAAATTATACATATCAAAATCAGGGCCCGACTTAATGACTTCAAATTGTGTTGCTACATACGAACCGGGAATTTCTTTTGTTGAGTTACAAACGTCATTATAGTAATTAATATAAAGTCTGTACAATGTGTTTGGAGCATTGCGGAGATCAAAAACCTGGTTAGCATGTTCAAAACGAAAATGATGTTGGCTTGTTAAAAGGTATGGCCTTTCAGTTTTGGCATAGCCATCACCACTTTTGTTTATAAAAGAAACAGTGCCAATTCGATATCTCGTATGATAAGATCCATTATATAAATATTGATACCTCAACATTAAAAATCCTGCGGCCCGATAATAATTTTCAAAAGCGGTAAACTCAGGATTATTACATTTTAAATCATTATTACAATTGGCATTATGAGCCGATGTGCCGTGCAAGCCACTTTTTAAATTACCATATAAATGTTTTCCCAAATTCTGGTTATCAACAAAAATGTAGGTCCAGTACTGCAGCTTGAAATCAAAATCAATAGTTAATTCATTTGGTTCATAATATAATAAATACAAACACTTGGTAATTGAAGAAGAAATAACTGTCTGAAGTTTAGACTTATAATAATTTCCATCAAAATTATTGAAGATTCCTGTTTCTGAATCATAAGTTAGAGCCATAATTTTGCAATGTGTTGGCAGAGTATAGTCTTCCAACCTTAAATCCACACCAACACCCGTTTCGGTTTCTGCCCTAAACACCCATAAATTGCCTGATTCCAACTCTATCTTGTGAGCATTTTCTTTAAAATAATATTGCTCAAATTTTCCCGACTTTCCACAATCCACACTATAACCGAATTTAGTTAGATATTTTTCATTATCCTCGTTATGAGCATAATACAAAGAATCATTATCATAAGTTGGCGTTGTAAAGTTTGGAGATAGCGTCGCCAGATTGATGATTGAATCATGCTTGTCTTTAATCAGTAATTCGTTCAGTTTTGCTCTGGGGCCTAAATCAAATACATCTTGTGCTATGCTGTTTCTAATAACCAGTAATGC
>JAKSBD010000375.1 GCA_022361295.1 Bacteroidales bacterium | reverse complement strand
TTTTCCTCAAGGTCTTTAAGATGAACATCATATTTATTACCTCTTATGGTAAAACTAAACTTTTTCATGTCCTGTTATCTGGGGAAATTAACATTGTTAAAACTATACACTTTAGAACTCCAAGGAGAGTAACGTTTTTTCACCTCTTTAATAGTGATTACATTACTTTCTTCATCGTGCTGTTCGTTAAAATACATATGCAAAGCCATGGCAATAGCAGCATTGGTTTCACCAGTGATAACCAATTCGTCATCTACAACCACCTCTTTCTTCGCCATTCTGTTTTTCTTACGAAGCGCTCTTCTTGTGCCCCAGCTTAAAATTCTTGGGACAGTCAGAAACACACCAATCAAGAACACCAAAGCCACAAATACAATGAACCAACCTAAAACGGTTATGGTCCATGTCATCGAGTCTACGATTAATAAATTCATATTTCTGTGGTTTAAAGTGGAATATTCGAGTGCTTCTTAGGAGGATTGGTTACTTTCTTAGTTTGTAAATTCTGGAAAGCTCTAATCACTCTAAAACGTGTATTTCTTGGCTCAATAACATCGTCAATATAACCATAAGAAGCTGCCTGATATGGATTAGCAAATGACTCTTCATATTCGTCAGTCTTTTTCTGAGCATACTCAGCTTTCTCCTCTTCAGTTTCAAGCTTCGAAATTGCTCTTCCTTCCAATACTTCAATAGCTCCTTTTGCTCCCATCACTGCAATTTCGGCCATTGGCCATGCATAGTTAAAGTCACCCCTTAACTGTTTTGATGACATTACATCGTGTGCACCACCATATGATTTACGGATTGTAACAGTTACTTTTGGCACTGTTGCCTCACCATAAGCAAACATTAATTTCGCACCGTGAATAATGATACCTGCGTACTCCTGTCCTGATCCAGGAAGGAATCCGGGAACATCAACCAATGTTAAAATAGGAATATTAAATGCATCACACATTTGAACGAAACGTGCTGCCTTACGCGATGCATCGCAATCTAATACACCCGCCAGATAATTCGGCTGGTTGGCAACTACACCTACCGATTGACCGTCTAAACGACAGAATCCGGTAATAATGTTTTTAGCATAGTTACGGTGTACTTCTAAAAACTCACCATCATCAGCAATAGAGAAGATAACATCGTTCATATCGTATGGTAGATTCGGATTATCCGGCACGATATTATTTAATGCATCATCCATGCGATCAATAGGATCATTGCACTCCAATACAGGAGCTTCCTCCATATTATTTTGTGGTAAATAAGAAACCAACTTGCGAATTAGCAACAAGCCTTCTTCCTCATTTTCGCACTTAAAGTGTGCAACACCGGACTTAGAAGCGTGTACATCGGCACCTCCTAAATCTTCCACAGTGATTTCTTCACCGGTAACAGTTTTTACAACCTTAGGTCCTGTTACAAACATATATGATGAATCTTCCGTCATCATAATAAAATCTGTTAATGCCGGCGAGTAAACTGCACCACCTGCACAAGGACCAAAAATGGCAGAAATCTGAGGGATAACACCTGATGCAAGGATGTTACGTTCGAAAATTTCAGCGTATCCTGCTAAAGAAGTAACACCTTCCTGAATACGAGCACCACCCGAATCATTGATACCAATAACCGGAGCACCCACTTTCATGGCCATATCCATAATTTTACAGATTTTCTGAGCCATTGTTTCTGATAATGAACCTCCAAATACTGTAAAATCCTGGGCATAAACATATACAACACGACCGTCGACAGTACCATGCCCTGTCACAACACCATCACCAAGAATCTTGTTCTTTTCCATACCAAAATTGGTACAACGATGTGTAACAAACATATCCAGCTCTTCAAAAGAACCTTCATCCAATAATACTTCTATTCTTTCGCGAGCAGTCATTTTGCCTTGAGAATGCTGCTTTTCGATGCGCTTTTCACCACCACCCAATTTAGCTTCCGAGCGGAGGTCAATTAGTTTCTTAATTTTATCCTGAGTTGACATATGGAATTGTAGGAATTAGTCAGACAATTGATTTTTATTTATTAGGATCCTCACAAAGCTCAGTCAACACACCGAATGTTGATTTTGGGTGAAGAAAACCAATGTTTAAACCTTCTGCACCTTTGCGAGGCGTCTTGTCAATCAATCTTACTCCCTGCTCCTCTGCAAAAGTTAGCTTCTCAGCCAAATTTTCGACAGCAAAAGCCATATGGTGAATTCCTTCACCTTTTTTCTCAATGTACTTACCAATTGGCCCTTCAGGATCTGTTGATTCTAAAAGTTCAATTTTAGTATCACCAACTTTAAAAAACGCAGTCTTCACTTTCTGATCGGCTACTTCTTCAACAGCGTAACACTCTAATCCATAAACTTTTTCAAAGAAAGGTATTGCTTCTTTTAAATCTTTAACGGCGATCCCAATGTGCTCAATATGCGTAGGCTTCATATCTAATAATTTATTGTTTAATAAAAATTGAAAGAACAAAAGTAGAAACTAATCATTCTAAATCCGCATGTTTTCAGTGAAAAAAAGATTGTTTTAAAACATATAACGACTCTGAAGTAACGTTAAATAGTATTAAATCGAACTTGTTAGATATTTGCATATCATTTAATTTCAGGATTAAAAATAACGATTTTGCCAATAGGGCACTTATAAATCATAAGAAAAACGCTAAAATACTGTAAGTGTATTTAGATTTAATCTTATTATTTGTAAGAATTGAGTCCATATAAATATCACTTTCCTTCAGCTTCTGACATTAGTCAGAATTTCAACCATCAAAAGACAGTGCTTATATGTGATGTAATAAAAGGTAAACAATTTAACCAGTTATGCATATAAGGGGCATTGTTTATGGATCTCGCACAAAATTTGGATCCGATCAATTAGTAAGATCGATAGTATTTTTTAAGGATTGTATATCTATACGAATCATCTTAATCAGGAAAGCCTTAGTCTGCTCATCTACTTCTGTGTTATACGTCTTTTATGCAGCCTGTAAACGCAAAAAACCCCTTATTCGAATGAATAAGAGGTTTCTCTAAAAAAAGGCGGCGACCTACTCTCCCACTTCTACGCAGTACCATCGGCGCTATCGGGCTTAACTTCTCTGTTCGGAATGGGAAGAGGTGGAACCCCGATGCAATAACCACCTGAATATTGGATTAGGTTATTAGTTCTTTAGGTTAATA
>JAKSBD010000459.1 GCA_022361295.1 Bacteroidales bacterium | reverse complement strand
ATTATTGGTAAAATATAAATGCAGGATCTGTTTTATTCAGTGGATATACAATCTGATCTACAAACACACCTTCATCATCCAGATTTTTGTCTTCTAAGACGAATGATGTACTTGGAGAAGTTATGTCAAGGCACTGATTACAACATAACACACTAAAATTAAGGCTTTAATAATTCAAAGTAAAGATTTTGGAAGAAATACCCATAGTCATCAATTGTCTTGTCAGTGCACTTGTTTCCTCTTTACTATCGGTCGTTACATTAATGAGGCAAAATGGTTTTTCACCCCTGATTGTTGCCATTCGCCACTCCATTTGACTGATGGAATGCTTTGAACCATTGCTATACCACCAGCAGGAATATAAAGGTGCAGTATCTTGTTTATGTAACTCAAATGTATAAACGGAATGCGTCCCTAAATACCTGATCGATTCATTCTTTATTTCATACCCGCTCCCACGCCAGCAGATAAAAGGATTATGGTCTGACCCTAACATAAATGCAGGTGGCTTAACATAGACTAAAGCTGAAGAATTGATAAACTTCAGCACCCCATCTTTACTTTCGCTTTTTTGGAAACCCTCTAGTGATACTGAGGTCGAATCAAATTTTGAATGCAGTACATTTGCCCTAATACCATAACTTCCTGTTACAAGAAGAGGGAAAAGAACGATACTGATCATTAATTTTTTCTGAATAGTATTGCTCCTTGTGTTTTGAAGCGTATAAAACCGTTGGCTGTAAAATCCTATTATTAACAATGGAATGCAACAGTTCAGCACAAACAGTAATATTCCAATAAGTTCATGTAAGGTATTACCCGGCATTGCTTGTAAAACAACGGTTAGTATAATGCGATTAAGGTTCGTCAAAACCACTAATAATAAAGCGATCAGCATAAAGACAATAATAAACGGAGTGCCAGGGCGCTTCTTAAATCTGTTAGCGAAAAAGGCTAAAACAAATACAGCAAAGACTAAAGCAGAACTAATCATATTTAAACCCAGGCACTCCGGCACCACAGTAAAAGCAACATTTTTAACATTAATACAGTTACCAACTACACTTATGTCCTTCATAAATGGCGATAAGAGCAGACCTGCTACTTTGGTAAGCTCTAAGCGCAGTGGAAAACTAAATACGCTTAACAGGTATTTAATGGCAGGTGTGGTTATTAATCCTAATCCAAAGGATAATAAACCCGGACGATATTGTGTAAAACATAAGCATGCGAGTATAGCATTGCAAACACCAAAATAGAACAAGCTGAATACATTAGTAAGGTAGAATGCAATCATAAAGATGGCCGATACAAATCCGAATAATAATGGATTATACCCTCTGCCCTTTTTTGTAAGTGTAAATGGCAGGACTAAGAAGAATAAGCTCTGCTCAAATCGTAATCCTCCAAATGTGTTGAATTTAGGGATAGCAAGCAAGAGTGTTAACAATGCTATGACAAAACCAAACTTTTGATTATCCCTGATCAGCCAGCTCAAAAAGTTTGGCAATTTATTGTTGAAATACTGTTGGCTGTTTATCATGCCTATTAAGCTCTTCTTATTTATCATCTATCGTCTGTTCTTCAATTGAAAAGGAGTTTTATAACCACTGTCTGCCTCACTCATTACCTGTATTTGATATAGACAGTACATATCACAACTCCGAGAATAATAATAAGTGCCCATTCGCCTGGCTCAGGCACAGCACCTGAATCATTTAAGTTGGCATTTCGAAGGCTATTCTCACTTTCATCTATGCCAAAACGTTCATAGTCCTTTAGAGTCTCCAGCACTATTAAACTGGATACAGGTGTAACTATAAAAGCCTCATTACATAATGAATAGATCTCTTCTGGTATTTGAGCATCCTTCTGAAGAAAGAGGTGACCAGCTTCCTGCATTAGCGCATGATAGTTATACAATCGTAAAAGATGAGATGGAGCTGCAGCTTCTTGTTTGTCACTATCGTTATTGCGCTCCACCTGCACGATGGCCATTTCTGACATTGGCAAATTAACGCTTCCTTTATAATTTAGCAGACTCTTATACCATGACTCGACATTCGTACCTTCAGCTTGTTCAATGCTAAACCTATTGCATTCAATGATTTTGTATTGTTCAAGAGCTGTTATGTAAGGTGATTTTTGACCATCAATCACAAGCGTTGCTATTGGTTTGTTATATGCCGACATGTAATTGAGTAACTGCTTATGAAATCTTGATCCTTTAAGTTCAGATGGTATTGGTGAGTTATGATAGCCTTTACTGATTAATAATGCCGAGGTAGGATCAGCAATTTCAAAGACAGGAAACAGAGAGAACGACTTCTCCATCAGGCCCTTAAGTACTTGATCCATATTATTTTTATTCAATTGAATCATTTTTCCATTATAGGTATATACTGGAATATTGCCTGTTTGCCTAAGAATTTGTTTCACCTCATTTTTGCGCCATTGCTTATTTATATCCAGATAAATAGCTTCAGGTTTTACACGACTTTTATATTTCAATGGTCGCAGTTGCCATGACTTATTATTGAACGTGAATAACTTGTCTGATAGTTCATTGGCCGAAAAAGAACAGGCCCATTCATCTTTAAGCGTACCTGAATAGATAAACTGATTTGCTTGTTCTTCTTTAAAAAAGCGAGGCATATCAATATCTTTATCTTCCCCTACTACTTTTACGTGAATGATTTCTTCCGCCTTACTATTGTCAGGTCCCAGCACTTTCATATTTGAAAACCACAGTCGGTCATTACTTTGTCTTAAAGGCACTGTAACGCCAATTTTGACACGTCGCGGCTCATGAGGAGTGCATGGAAAGATGGTGGCTGTTAAGCGATTTCCTTCCTGCCAGTGCAACACAACAGGGTCTCTTCGCTCCTTGCCAACGATCGTTTTATAAGCATTGGTTGCTTTTTTGCGGGTGGTCAGTCTTGACTTTTCTTCTTTCCCGTCAATCCATAATGATAGTGACGAGGCAACCGCTCCATCGGGCAAATTAAATGTAAACAATGCTTCTTGCTGACTTCTTTCCCATTGATGCGTATTGGTGATCCAAAAGGTCTTTTCAAAATAAGCCATGCGGTAATCAGGATACACCCGAACATCGGTCACTTCCTTGCTTACATGCAAATCTCTGCCAGACCATAATTTTTCATAGGCATAGTGACGAGTGCCGGCACTGGCAGATAATATCTGAACCTGCTCCTGGTTGGTTAATGGCAACGGTTCGGTAAACAAAGCTGCAGTTGCTACCAGTGGATCGTGCTCTTTGATTTCTGAATAGGAACCGGTATTAAATCCAAAGCCCCACCAGTCTCCTGATATCTCCTGGTATAGTAAGCCTCGGCCAATCACTCGCTTCGTCCAAAATTCTGATGTGCAATTTTGTGCGTATGACACCCATTCCGGTAACGATTTATCCTCATTTAGTACCAGGTCACGTTGCACACTTTTAATAGTATTTGAATGATTGATAAACAGGCCTATATATAAAATGATGCATAAGAATCCTGTAACAAAACCAGATAGTACATAGGACTGTTTTGCATTTTCACACTTCGTGCTGAAAACTGATGCAATAGATACAATTAGCAATATAAGCGGTACCAGCAGGTGCATGGAGATGCCAAGCAAGATGAGTCCAATTATGGCTATAGGAAAAAGAGGCACTAAAGCTATCGTGTAATAGATAAACAGAAGAATTCCCACACCAAAAACAAAGGAACTTGCCTTTGCCAGCCATCCAGGAATTAATCCTTCCATAGCAATTAGTATAAAGGAAGCTAAGGTGGCAACGAGCAAAACTTTTACCCACAAAGGTGTTAAAGCGAAAACATGCATGTCTTTATTTAGGGTAAAGCAACTGACCAGTAAAAGTGAAAGTAATATATGCCAATTAAGTCGGGGTCTTACGAATTTAAAAAAGTTGGTTCCCTTAGGACGGTCGGCAAATGACAGGAAGAAGTATATAATTGCTATCGCAAAATTAATCAATGATGCCCCTTCCAGATTGCCTCGGGTTTGAGGAACATAGTGATAAATTACCATTGAAACGGGCAAAAGAATCAGACCGAGAATTTGATTGTTTGTTAGTTTTGTTTTCATATTTTAGGTATCAAAAGTACT
>JAKSBD010000328.1 GCA_022361295.1 Bacteroidales bacterium | reverse complement strand
CAATGCAATATGTTTAAGTGCCAGTATATTTCTAATAGTTTGATGTAGTTTCTTCATAGGTTTTGGGTTGTTTGTTCATTCTGTGAGGCGTCGATTAATTTCTAATACCTCATACTTCTCTTAACAGGCATTTTCTCCTTAAAATTATACTAACTACATGCCAAATACTTATCTTACTATGTAACTGCCACATACGGACAAACAAGTCCGTAAAACATGTTGGAATTTCCAACACTTGTGTCTTGATTTCCAACAATATCATAGCTTTATTATCCTCCTTAAAACAAATTAGTTGAATCAAACTCTTCAATTCCCCCTGCATGTTCTTCGAGAAATATTTATCTGATATCAAAGGGTATTACTCATACCTCAGGGCTTCCACCGGATTACGCCTCGCTGCACGAAAACTCTGCCAGCTAACCGTTATCAATGCAATTAATAATGCTGTTATACCGGCCTGTGCAAAAATCCACCAGCTTAAATCTGCTTTATACGCGAAGTTATTGAGCCATTGATGCAAGGTAAACCATGCTACGGGGCAAGCAACAATAAAGGCAACGATAACTAAGCGTACGAAATCTTTATTGAGCAGGGTTAATATCTCTGAAACATTGGCGCCATTTACTTTCCGAACACCAATTTCTTTAATACGCGACTCTATAACAAAGAAGGTCAGGCCAATTAAACCAAGGCATGACAAGAAAATAGAGATAAAAGTAGTGAAGGAAATAATAGCCTGAAACTGTTTGTCTTTATGATAATATTCTTCCCATTTAGCATCTAAAAAATGATATTCAAACGGGAAATCTGGTGAAACTTTATTCCACGCTTTATCAATAGCTAACAGTGTACGTTTAACAGTCTCATCCTTTGAGTTTATAAGTTTCATGTAAATTACCTCATCACAATCGTCAGAGCACATATAAGCTGCAGCACGAATAGGTACATGTAGCGATTCAAAATTATAATTTTCAATTACTCCAACAATACGGCCCTGGTCAGGCTTGGCACACTCCATTTGTGACTCATTAATATCCTGAATGCCAAATTCATTGGTAGCTGCTTTATTGAATATGAATTCTTGTTTTTTTCTGGAACTCTCATTAAATATCCTACCCTCGAGCAAATTAATATTAAAGAATTCAAAGAAATTAGGTGCTACCGATAGCTTTGAGAAGTGAATCATTTCCCTGTTCCCGTTTATCAGGATATCTCGGCCCCAGTTCTGATCATTTGCCACAATAACGCTTTCGGCAAGAGTCATTTCTGCAACTCCCGGTATCTGATTCAAAGCATCTTTAAAAGCATCAAACCTGTCATAAATGGCATCATTGGTATGGGCATATATAACGCACTCCTTATCAAAACCCAGGTTCTGATCCTGCATATAACGAGTTTGCTTATTAATCATTATTATGGAGGTAATAAGTGCTATGGTTACCGTAAACTGAAAAATTAACAGACCATTTCGCAGGTATTGTTTATCATTCCGCTTATTCGTTTTTTTAATCAGCGACAATGGCACTTTTAAACCAAAAAGAACGCCTGGAATAATGCCTGTTACCATTACCATAACAACAGCAACGCCAAGCATTAATGCAAGGTGTTTGAAACTAAATACATCCACTATTGTATAGTTAAGGGATGTAAGCTGATTAAAAACAGGAAGCAACTGAACAACAATCAATAATGTCAGAATAAACGCAACAATTACCTGTATCAATGATTCGATGGTGACCATCTGAATGATCTTTTGATAGCCGGCGCCTAATATTTTAACAATACCCATGTTCCTGAAACGCTTCTCACGCTGGGCTGTCACCATATTAATGTAGTTGATGCAAGCCAGTAGCAGCACAAGAAAGCCCAATATTCCAATAATGGATACTGTCAAACGATTTCCATGCCTTAAAAACGTCAGCTCATGTAAATCAAAATACACATCACTATACTTAAAAAGCGACAGGTTAAAGTTATCCTTGTAGCCTTCAGGAATCTTTTCTAAAGATATGTTCATTAGCTGAGCCAGCGCCTGTTGTTCGTCAATATTTTCTAACCTGACAAAAGCTTTGTAATTGTTGGCACCCCAGCCACGCATATTATCTACATACCAATCGATATGGTAGTTGGTTTCAAACGATAAAACAGCTTCAAAATCCCACGATGAGTTATTGGGTAGATCTTCTATTACACCAACAACCTCAAGCAACTCGCCTTGTAAATAAGTGGCATTGTAAGTCACCGACTGACCTACAGGGTTTTCATCACCAAAAATTTTCTCAGACAACGAACGTGTGATAACCAGTTTGTTTTTTCCTCCAAAAGCCTTTGATGGATTCCCATAAAGCGTCTCAAAACCAAAGACACGAAAAAAACATGAGTCGGCCGTCAACATCTTTTCAATATGATAGGACTGCTCATCATTCTTTAGAAAAATTTGCGGTGACCAATCTTCACTGACATATGTGAGTTTTTCAAGATCAGGGATTTCATCTTTAATCAGGTTTATCTTCTTTTGAGACAGATATGTTGACTCATTATTTGTCACGCAGTAAATATCTTCAACCTGCGGAAAAAACTGGTCCACACTTTTTTGGTTAAGCACAAAAATAAAGATGAACAGACTCAACGATAAGCCAATCGTTAATCCTGCAATATTTAAAACACTCACAACCTTGTTTTTTAACAAGCTGCGAATAACCAGTGTAATATTTGTAAAGTGATTCATCTCTGTCTGGGTTATGTTTGGTGTTTGTTTATTCGTAACGTAGTGCTTCCACCGGGTTTCTGTTAGCAGCTTTCCAACTCTGCCAGCTAACAGTAATTAAAGCAATGCCTAAGGCCACAATGCCGGCCGATGCAAAAATCCACCAGCTTAAATCTGTTTTGTAAGCAAAGTTTTCGAGCCACTTATCCATCGCCAGCCAGGCCAGCGGACAAGCAATCACAAAAGCAATAAGCACCCATTTAATAAAATCAACGTTGAGTAAAGCCAGAATCTCAAATACCTTTGCGCCATTTACTTTTCGTATGCCAATTTCCTTTACGCGATCGCGGGCCACAAAAATCATTAACCCAAGTATACCTGCAATGGCAAGCAGTACACACCAAACTGCAATAAATTCAATAAAGCGTGCTGTCTTTTCTTCTTTAAGATACTGGCGTTGCAGTTCCTCATCCAAAAACTTGACATCTCCCAGGTATTG
>JAKSBD010000267.1 GCA_022361295.1 Bacteroidales bacterium | reverse complement strand
TGCATTAGTATTATTGATCTTAAAAAAAAAAAAAAAAAAAAGGTATTATTTGTATTATCATTCGCCCTGATTAGTGGTCTGAGCTCATGTGAGAAAGAAAATGATCAGGTAAAACCACTGGATCAGGTTTCGAAGATCGAACGAAGTATGTGGCAAATGGAAGATGGAGCATATATAGAATTTGTGCCTCAATTAAATGAAATGTTAGTATATGGAAGTGTATCTCCTTATGTGGAAGATGCATCAAAATTACTACTAACTCCTACTGCTTTTAGCTATTATTTGCAAAACAATGGAACAGGAAAAATAAACAGTACAAACATCAAGTATAAATTGCAAAATAAGAACTTAATACTTGGAGAAAATTCTCTAACAAAAATTCGAAGAGGCAATATAATTGTACCTGACCCGATGAAAGGTGCTAACAATAAAATATGGAACGAAATTATTAAGGGGAGATATGCAGCTGAATTTATTGGTTTTGGAGATACGGAAGTAACAATCTCTTTCCTAAAAAACAGAGCTTTAGTCATTATTCGCAAGGATGAATCAGAGCCCGTTCAATCAAAGCGCTTCTGCTTTAAGAATGGTAAATTATACTTCGATAATCCAAAAAATGAACCGGGGTTTATTTTGGAAGCATACAATCACGATAAAGTAGTACTTCGACCGGATGATAATTCTAATAATTTAATGATATTATATCCGATAGTACATTAAGCCTCATTAAGTATTATGATTTGAAAAATGCCTTTGTTTTTAACAAGGGCATTTTGTTTTAGAAAACATCTGTATCATTAAATTTCAAGTATTTTATTAATCTGCAAGAAACTCCATTACCGTATGTAACACTCTGTTACTTACCAGGCACCTACTTTTCCAACATTTTTGTATCAGTTATTAATGATTAAAATTTAAAGCAAATGAAAAAGTTATTAATTGTATTAAGCGCAGTATTGGTTTGTTCTCTAAGCTCTTGCGAAAAAGACAATCAGGTAAAACCAATTGATCAGGTTTACGAAATTGAAAGCAATATGTGGATGACAGGTATTCAATCTCATGTTGAGTTTATTCCAAAATATAATGAGATGTTAGTATATGGTGAGAATACACCATTTGACGATAATGAAGCAAACGAATTACCAATTCCAACAGCTTTCGCCTATTATCTCCATAACAATGGTTCTGCAAAAATTAACAGTGACCATTTGAAATTTAAACTGGAAGGAAGCAAAATGACTATTGGTGATAACATTTTTACAAAAACAAAACGCGTCAACACCAATATTAAAGATCCATTAAAAGAAGCATACAATATTCTTTGGGGCGCAGTAGTTAATCGTCGATATTCTGTTGAATTTCTTACATCAGGAGATGCTGATATTACACTTTCATTTATTAAGGAAAAAGGATTAGTTATAATGCGACATAATGAAATGGAGCCCGTTCAATGTCGTCGCTTCAATTTCAAAGAAGATAAGTTATACCTGGGTAATCCTGATAAAGAAATTGGTTTTATTCTTGAATCTTATAATGAGGATAAGATCATACTTAGTCCGGATGATGACTCTGAAAACCTAATGATACTTTATCCATTAACACACTCATAAACAACTGACATTCTCATTACAATAACCCAATTATTTAACCTTCTAAAACAAAAAGAAATGAAAACTATTAAATCATTACTATTACTTATAGGCTTCGTTTTGACTGTATCATTTGCAAATCAAACAAGTAAAAACGATAAAATTGATAAACACATAAGTACACCAAAAGAATCTGTTCCTGCAATAACCTTTAAATCTCCAGACAAGGCTTATATAAGCGCTGCTAAATCTGTTGGAATTACAGGTCAAAACTGGGAATCTCCAGAGTTTATATCTTCTGCTATGCCAAACGTTTACAAATTTTCTCATAGCTACACATTACATAAAGGTGACTATGTATTAAACCTTGAAAAGGCAGAAAAGCAATTAGATTTAAATGAAATAATCATTCAGGAATTTGACGGCCCTATCTCATCTAAAGATTTTCTGATGAATCGTATGCAAAACCATAATGCAGTTATTTTACAAAACGGAAAAGTCGTTCATGAGCATTATGGGAATGGTTTAAATGAGTTTTCTACTCACCTTGACATGTCTGTATCCAAATCGTTCACATCAATGGCAGCTGCAATTGTAGCCGATCAAGGTAAAATTGATATGGATGCAAAAGTAACTCTATACCTTCCCGAACTTAAAGGCACAGCATTTGAAGAAGCAACTGTACAGGAAGTAGCTGATATGCGAACAGCAGTTGTTCTGGCAGCTGGCACAACAGAAAAGTACTGGGATACACGTTTATCTGACGCTCAAGGTTATTATGGAGAAGAAGCTTCTGAACCATATAAAAACGGAACCAAAGATTTCTTCCAGTTAATTACTGAACGTCAACCTTATAAAATGGGTGAGAAATATGACTACCAGGATGTAAACAGTGAAGTTTTGGGTGCAGTGGTTGATGCTGTAACCGGAGAACCATTCGCTAAGGTGTTAGCTGAAGATCTTCTTCAAAAGGTTGGTATTGCTGCTGATGCTCATTTTATGTCAGATAAAAAAGGTCTTTGCATGGGATCAACAGGTATGAATATGGCTACAAAAGACCTGGCAAGAGTTGGTCTTCTATTCCTGAATGAGGGTAAAAACGCTAAAGGAGAACAGGTTTTGCCTAAAAAATATGTTAACGAATTATGGGAAGGAAATGACCTGGTACGCAGTGCATGGAAACTGAGCAAAGAATCAAAACTTGCAGAAGGTTATTACAAAGATCAGTTTCGAATGCTTGAAATCAATGGCAATCGCTATTTAGCAATGATAGGTGTTAATGGCCAGATGTGCGTAATGCATAAGGAAACCAATTCTGTAATTGCCTTAAATGGAGCATATCCGATGGCAGAAACACCACGTTTTGCAAGCATGCAATTCTACCAATTTGTGCCTGCAATAATTGATGCCTTGAATGAATAAGTTTATAGTGAGTTATTCTCTTTCAGTTATTACACCGTAGTATATTTTTATTTCATATGGGAATCTAGATTACTCGACGTCTATATAAAGTGCCTTTGTTGATCTGCAAAGGCACTTTTTTTTGCAGCTTATTGAAAAACAACCAGCTCTACGCAAGTAAATCTACAAAATGATATACAGGCAATGTTACATTACGGTATGTAACACGCTGTTACTTACCTGCGGACCGGATTACCTCCATCTTTGTATCGTTATCAATTATTAATTAGTAAAAATTAAACGAAATGAAAAAGTTATTATTTGTAATGGGAGTAGCAGTAATTAGTGTTTTAACTTCCTGTGAAAAAGACGACAATCGAGTAACTCCGTCTGACGAAGTAGTAAAGATTGAAAAGAGTATGTGGACGACAGAAGATGGTTCACCAATGGAGTTCATACCTCAATTGAACGAGATGTTAGTTTATGGAGGTGCAGCCCCTTTTGCAGAAGAAGGTTCAGATGAACTAGAAGTCCCTATGGCATTTACCTATTATCTTCTAAATAATGGCTCTGCAAGAATAAACAATGATAATATGAAATTTAAGGTACAAGGTAAAACCCTGACTATTGGTGATAATACTTTTACAAAAGCAAAACGTATTAATACAAATGTTAAAGAACCAATGAAAGGTGCAATCAACGAGTTGTGGTCTGATGTTGTTAATGGTCGATATTCTGTAGAATTCTTTGATTTTGGTGATGCAGATGTTAGTCTATCATTCATAAAAGATAAAGCTTTAGTTATTATGCGCCAAGATCAAAGCGGACCTGTCCAACCACGACGATTCAAATTTGAAAATGATAAGCTTTATTTAGGTAATCCTAAAAAAGAGATTGGTTTTATTCTTGAAGCCTACAATTCTGACAAGGTAGTACTTCGTGCAGATGATGATTCTGAAAATTACATGATCTTATATCCAATCATTTACTAATAGTGTTTAATAAGCACTCTTTTACAAAGTGTCTTTGCAAAACTGCAAAGACACTTTTTTTGTATAGTACAACCAATAAATAATTTGCAAAACATTTGTAGCAAAGATTACATGCACAATATATTGGTCGTTAACATGACTTCTAATTGTTAATGTGCATAAAAAGTGCGTATATCCTAATTTGAAGTTTTTCCTAATAAAAGCTATTCATTTCGCCATGTCAGGAAAATACAAGTACAATATATCAAGCCCTTACGTTGCTTGAAAGCAATATTATTTTTTTAGCACTGTTTTATTTAATCATGAATAAATTAAGAACAGAATTAGGATACAGTCAGTT
>JAKSBD010000082.1 GCA_022361295.1 Bacteroidales bacterium | reverse complement strand
GCGCCTCTGCGTTAAATTTTTAAACAATTCGACAGTACGACAAATCAACAGTTCATCAAACAATAAAACTCTGCACCTCAGCGTCTCTGCGTTAAATTTTTAAACAATTCGACAAATCAACAATTCAACAAATAATAAAACTCTGCATCTCAGCGCCTTTGCGCTTAATTTTTAAGCATCATGCACATTAAACTATTAATCCGCAGCGATAGGGCGGCAACTATCTAGAATCAATTAAAATAAGTGCGCTTTTATCACTTTTTTCCAGAGTCCAGTAATATTAGAATCTTTTAAAATACTCTTGAATCTATACTGGGAAGCCTATGGTCATGAATGGAAAGCCAAGGCAACTGTAAAACTAAAGTAACCTGTATATTATAAAGAATTTAAGTATTATGCCTAAAAACATAAGCTATACTTCACCAGCCTCATTAATTTGTTGGCTGGTGTTTTTAGTATCCTGCACCAGCGAACTGTCCTTTGAATTTAATGATGCAGACAAGAAACATGTTATTAGTTGTATTTATAAAGCAGATGACAAATTAAACGTGTATGCCCATTACAGCGAGGGCTTTGCTACAAAGGATGCAAGCGTGGCAAAAGGTTTGAAAATGCAGTTGAGCCAAGCTGAAAGTGACCTTATTGAAGCAGAGTTATATAAAGATAGCCTGTATACCTTTGGGTATACTTTTATAGAAGATATAGCTGATATTAATATTACGGATACAGTAAGCGGAAAACAGTTTTCAGGCTCTTTACAGCGAATGCCTTACGTTTATTTAAGTAGCGCCGTCTGTTATCGTAACAATACCATATACGATTATGATTATGGCAGCTGGTTTACAAAATATGAAATTGAACTGCAGGATGAACCGGATACAGATAATTATTACGAAATTGTGTTACTTGATGCGAAAGGATATCAGGTTGAAACAATTGTTAACAGCCCGGTTTTTTCAAAGAACTCGCATGATTTCAATGTTCCAATACTATTTTCGGATGAAAATTTTCGAAATAACAGCTTAAAACTACCAATATATGCCAATGGTGAGTGCAAAATAGCCTGCCTGCGAAATGTAAGCAAAAGTTACTACGATTATTATAAAAGCCTCACAGCACATATTGATAGTCAGAATGTACTTATTGATGATGATACACCTTTAGACCTGTTTTTCTCACCTTATCCTGTTGAGTTATATTCTAATGTAGATGGTGCATTGGGGGTGTTTATGTCCTATTCAGAAAGCCTCATATCCTTTACTATTAGCCGATGAGAAATTTATACGTACTGGTCATGCTGCTCACATCCTCAATTATTGACGCACAAACCAGGCAAATCTGTGGTTATGTAGCCGATAAAAACACCTTGGAGCCCTTAATAGGTGCATCGGTCGTCATTTCAGGAGCAGGTGGTGTGGCCACTGATAAAAACGGTTTCTTTTGCCTGGATATACCTGCCAATATAAGTATGGTATTAAGCAGCTCCTATGTAGGGTATAAAACACAGCATTTTACACTTAAGCCTACATTTGAAACGACCATACAGCTGTATCTGGAGCCAGGTTTAAGCATAGGTGATGTGGTGGTTACGGCACAGGCCAATAAAAGAGCCGACGTCATTAACATACCCATACAAAGGCTTAGTGCCATTCCCAATATTACAGGCGAGCCCGATTTGTTAAAAGCATTACATACCATGCCCGGCATTCAAATGGGAAAGGAAGGCACAAGCGATCTTTATGTGCGGGGCGGAGAGAAAGATGAGAACTTGTATCTACTGGATGATGTGCCGCTTTATTATGTCAACCATATTGGTGGTTTTATGTCGGTTTTTGACACCAACATCATCAAAGATGTAACGGTATACAAAGGTGTAATACCTGCCCGCTATGGCGGACGTTTATCATCGGCCATTGATGTAAGGCTTAAAGATGGTAATGCCGGTGAGCATAAAGGAGAGTTTATGATGGGTACACTGGCCAGCAAGTTCTACCTGGAGGGACCATATAAAAACAATCAGAAAACAAAGTACCTGGTGTCACTAAGGCGCTGTAACCTCGATTTATTTATGCGACCATATACAAGGTTAATTACTAATGGTGAAGATGCCAATGGCTACACCTTTTTTGATGGCACCATTAAACTAACACATACATTTACACCTAAAGACAAGATAACTGCCCTGGTGTATTTTGGACGCGATAAGTTATTTTTTAACACCATACCTTCAGATGAAGAATCCAAATACAAGCAGAAAATCAATTGGGGAAACAGAGTATTCAGCCTCAAATGGAATCACCTGTTCAATAATCATGTTTTTAATGAAACACGCTTTACCATTAACCGTTTTTTTAATACCAATAAAAACAGTATTGAGTCGGATGATCTAAAAGACAAAAGTGTTCTGCGTTCCAGCATAAACGATTATACACTTCAAAATCAGTTTAAGATTATCAACCGAAACACAAAAATCTATGCAGGCGGGGGTATTAATATGCATCATTTTAAGCCCACTGTAAGCGAAACGACCACAACAACTACAGCAACGGGCAATTACAATTATAGCTATAAAGTGCATACCTGGGCGCCTGAGCTATATGTCTTTACTGATTTAGAGTGGGACCTAAGTTCAAAGCTGTCCGTTAATCCTGGGCTGCGTTTGGTCTATTGGTCCAATGCCAGTCAATGGAGTATCGATCCGAGGCTGGCACTTAACTATAGCTTACGTCATAACCTGTACATAAATGGCGGATACTCATACAACCATCAATATATACATCTGTTAACAGGCTCAAGCAGTGGTTTCCCCGCTGAGTTGTGGATACCCGCATCAAAGGAATTAGCTCCCAAAACCGCCGAACTGGCATCACTGGGGTTGTTTTATACACCTCGCCATTATACAATAAGTGCAGAGGCTTTTATAAAGCAATGGGATAACCTTGTAGTTTTTAACCCAAGCCTCTTCGTATTGGGTGCAGCCAACTGGGATAAAATGGTCGATGCCGGAGGAACCGGCTTAATGCGCGGCATAGAATTTTTTGCATCGAAAAACACGGGTAATGTAACAGGTTCGCTAGCCTATACCTTATCAAGGAACAGGCATCGATTTGAGCAAATTAATAATGGCAAAAGCTTTCCGTTTAAGTATGACCGGAGACACGAACTGACGACCAGCCTTAACATTAAGCTGTCAGCCAATAAAAGCCTGTCGTTTACATGGGTATATAACACCGGTACTCCGGCAACGGTTCCACATCAGTGGTATCCGGCCATCAATAACTTTAACAACACCATCTCCTTTAACGAAGCACATTTTTACGGATCAATCAATAACTATCGGGCTCCGGCCTACCATCGTCTGGATATTGGTTACAGCCGCACCAAAAAGGTCAGAAACAGAGAACGCGTGCTCTTTCTTGGGGTTTATAATGCTTATAATAACATGAATCCATTTTACGTGTATTTACAACAGAATGAAGGCCAGGTAAAATTGTATAAATTCACTTTGTTTCCAATGATACCTTCTATAAGTTACAGTGTAAAGTTTTAGTTATTAGTATATTTCGATCCATTCAAGCCTATAAACTGTCGCTTTGTCTCAAGCTATCAATAAGCTCCACCTGGCTTGTCTCAAATCAGCGGGTAGGAGCTGGGCTTGAATAAACCAAAGGGCAGAGGGGTTAATGATTTGTAAATGAGAGATTAATTGTTTTAAATCTATATTATGCCAATTGATATTGTTAATACTGTATATATTCACGGAGATATTCATAGATCGTATTGTTATGGTGATGACACGCCTGTGAAAATAGTACGTCGATCTTTATATAGCCTTGAAAAAGAGCTTAAGCAGGAGGGGTTTATGCGGATAAACGACTTTACCCTGATAAATACAAAGTTCAGAATTGGCACAGCACCGGGGCGAATAATAACCCTCAAAGGTGGCAGCAAACATAAGGTATCGCGTCAATTCTGGAAACACTTTATGTGATTGTGTAGCCTTACCTTATAAAAAATATATAGTTCGGCGAATCAACAAAGTAACATTTGCTCAACTTAGAAATCTGCAATTTATGGTTGAAATTCAAGAATGCAATCTATAATCGTCTGTACCTGATCATCTGTGAGCTCTATGTACAGAGGTAATCGCACCAGTTGTTCGCTATATTTATCGGCGTAACGCAGGTCTTCTCCCTCATATCTATTTTTATAGTATTCACTTTTGTGCAAACTCAGATAGTGAAAGATAGATTGAATATTGTTGTTTCTGGTATGTTGAATAATCTTGTCCCGAAAAGCCTGATCAGGACATATCATGTAAAACATATGACTATTATTAGTAGCATAGTCGGGGATAATGGGTAATTGCACATTTAAACCATTTGCCCACTCAATCAGACCATGATAATATTTGTCCCATCTCTTTTTTCGTTTCGTTTGTATGTCTGCCAATTCTTCGAGTTGAGCACATAAAAAAGAGGCATTAAGTTCACTGGGTAAGAAGCTGCTACCAGTATCTTTCCAACCATATTTATTTACTTCACCACGGAAGAATTCTGCTCTGTTTGTACCTTTTTCCCAAATAATCTCAGCTCGCTTTATAAAACGCGGATCATTAATAGCCAGTAATCCACCTTCGCCACAGTGTATGTTTTTTGTTTCGTGAAAACTAAAGCATCCCAGGTGACCGATACTTCCCAGTGGCAATGTATCGCCTTTTTTCCCAATTGGTGAATTGTCTGCAACAACTGTATAATAACTATCAATGGCCTGCGCAGCATCTTCAACAACAAAAATATTGTGACGATTAGCCATGTCCATTATTTTATCCATATTGCAGGCGATACCAGCATAATGAACCGGCACAATAGCCTTTGTTTTAGAGGTGATTAATGCTTCTATTTTATCCACATCAATACCAGGGTGATCGGGGCTACTATCTGCAAAAACTATTTTAGCACCTTGTCGGGCAAAAGCCAAAGCTGTACTCACAAAGGTATATGAAGGAACGATGATTTCATCGCCTTCCTGAACCTCCAGGAGCATGGTACACATTTCCAGGGCATCGGTACAGCTGGTTGTTAACAGCGTTTTTACAAAGCCCCACTTCTCTTCAAAGAAGGAATGACATTTCCTGGTAAAAGGTCCGTTACCACTTAAATGACCCGAATCAACTGCTTTATAAAGATAGTGCGCTTCCTTTCCGGTTATAAATGGTTTGTTAAATGTAATCATCGTATAGATATTCTTTTATTAAGAATGGTATTGTCATGACCTATAAGTGATTGATTGTCACCCATGTTTTTAGTCGCGATGGTCCCAATGGCAAGTGTACAATTATTACCTGTTTTTATATTGTTGGAAATCGTTACGCCGGCGCCAATAAAGCAATAAGAACCAATTTCTACAGAACCGCAAAGTGTAACAGATGGTGCAATAAAGCAGCAGTTACCAACCGATGAATCGTGTGAAATGCATACATTATTATTGACTAAAACACCCCTATGCAGCCTTACATTTTGATCGATACAGCACATGGGATAAACGAAACAACCCGGTTCAATAGAGGCAGAAGGATGTACGTAAGCACTGTGATGGATAAAAACAGGCAGCTTGCGTTCATGAGCGAGCAATTTATCAATAACAGAATCTCTGGCTTCCAAATGTTGGTATCCTAATCCAATATAAAAATCGAGCTGACAATATGCCTGATTAAGGTAGTCATTAAATGGCCGTTTTCTATCACTAATCTCATTCGTGGCATCATCAAAAACAACAATTTCATCCTCTTTTATTCCCTGTTCAAGAATAAAACCTTCCAGTTGCTGACCTAATGCACCATATCCGATTATCCCGACTTTGAACATTATATTGTTTTAGAGATTAAATAATTAGGGTGTTTGGTAGTCTTTAGGTTAATTCGGTGAATATACTGACCAATAATACCCAAAGCAAAGAGAACGGCACTAAATCCGAGACTTATGAGGATGATTGTAGTTGCGAAACCAGGTACAAGGTTATCGAAAACAATTTTCTGTATAAATATCCAGCCCGAGTACAATAAGGCCAGTAAAAAGAATACCAACGAAAAATAGCTGACCAATTTTATGGGTAAATCAGAAAAAGTGACAAAGATATTGATTGAATGGTTGATTAATTTGGATAAGGTATACGAGCTTTCTCCAGCCAATCTTTTTTGATGTTTTACTTTTACAGATGAAAAACTACAGGTTACCCACGACAGGTAACCGTCAAGAAAAGTATAGGAATTCTGCATGTTAACACAAGCTTTCGCAATGTCCCTTCGAATTAACCTGAATGCAGAATAATCGTTGTGCAACTGGGGTATTCCAACCTTAATAAGCTTCTGTAATATAGTTGAAGTTACATTTCGAAATCCACCGTGATTTTTT
>JAKSBD010000513.1 GCA_022361295.1 Bacteroidales bacterium | reverse complement strand
TGATCAAACCATCAACGACCGTCCGATACGAATGTTTGGTATTATTCCGATTTATGTGGAGGATGAAAATACAAAAATCAAATACCAGATCAGAACAGCCGATAACCTGGTTCCCAATGAGGATTTCACCATCGATATCAGCACTGAAAGCGAGCAGCAATCTCAATTCACCATTGCTGTGGTTGATGAAGGTTTATTGAGTTTAACACAATTCAGAACACCACGTCCATGGCGTGCATTCTATAAGAAAATCGGCTTGTTTGTCGATAGCTATGATATCTTCTCACAGGTTATCAGTGCTAACAAAGGCGATGTGTTCCAGACTTTCTCTATTGGAGGTGCTGAAGAGATGGATTATCGTGAATCGCAGGTTGACCCTGTAGACGGTAAGAAACGATTTGAACCTGTGTGCATGTTCAAAGGGCCGCTTATGACCGATAGTAAAGGGAAGGCCAGTGTGTCTTTCCGTATGCCTAATTACAACGGGGCTGTCCGTGTTATGGTGGTGGGTACGCAAAGGGGTAACTTTGGTCATGCAGACAAAACAGTTCCTGTACGTTCGGATGTTATTATGCAGCCGAGTATACCGCGGATGCTTAATCCGGGAGATGAATTTACCTTGCCGGTGGCTTTGTTTAACCTGAATAAGAATATTTCGCAGGCCGATTTTACTATTTCAACAGAAGGGCCTTTGGAAATCATCAGTAAAAGCAAATATACCGTTGACTTCTCGCAAAACTCAGAGGCTGATATTGCATTCAAAGTACGTGTGAAAAAGTCAGTGGGTCAGGCCAAAATTGTGATTAAAGGACAAGCCGGTGATATTGTTGTTGAAAGCACAACCAATATTAAAGTAGTACCCAATGCCACACGTCAGTATAACAAGGAGACGCAAAAAGTGATGAAAGGCAGCAGTATTAATATGACTGTACCAAAGGTGGGTATGGATGGCACCAATAATGCCACATTAGAATTGAGTGTCTTTCCCAATATGGATTTCAATCATCGCCTAAAGTGGCTTATTCGTTATCCTTATGGCTGCGTAGAACAAACCACATCGGCTGTATTCCCTCAGCTCATGCTTAAATCAATGGGCTACTTTAGCAGTGATGAAGCCAGGGAAATTGATGAAAATATTAATGAAGCCATTAAACGTCTTCAGCGATTTGTAGTATCCAACGGTGGTTTTGCCTACTGGCCCGGAGGTACATCCATTTCTTTTTGGGGTACCAATTATGCAACTCACTTTTTGGTAGAAGCTAAAAAACAGGGGTATGCCGTGCCTGATTATTTATACGATAATGGCATCAACTCCCTTCGTAATTACGCTAAACAGCATAAAGGACGACTGATGACACGAGTTAACCGGGTCTTTATCCTGGCTTTGGCAAACCGTAGTGTCATGTCGGAGATGAACCTGCTGATGGAGAATGAGATTAATAAGATGAGCAGCACGCAAAAATGGATGCTGGCGGCAGCTTACCACCTCAATGGCGTGGAAGATGTGCGTGAACAAATTCTGGCCATGGCCGACCATGCGACAGAAGATTATGAACCGGATTCACATAGCTATGGTTCAAAACACCGCGATGATGCCATCATACTATATTGTGCCACATTGATGAATAAGATGAATGATGCTGAGTTGGTCGCTAAAAACATCACAAAGAAGTTATCTGCTTTGGATTATTTGAGTACACAGAGTTCGGGTTACATGTTACTGTCGTTGGGTAACTACTTTAAAGCAGCGGGTATTGAAATTGGTAATGGCCAGATCATGACAGGTAATATTACGTTGGCAAATGGCAAAAAGATGGCTTTTAACAAAGCCGGTAGCTATTCGGTCAACATACCCGATAACTTTGACCAGACCATTAAAGTAGAGATGTCCGATGATTCGGAATTTGAGCAGGTATATGCCACATTATCGTGGAATGGAGTTCCTTTCGAAGACGAGACGCCTGCTATGGCCAAAAACCTGAAGCTGGATGTTAAGTGGTACGATGAAAATGGAAAGCTTATTAATCCGCAGACATTAAAGCAGGGAAGTACTTTCTATGGCCGGTTTAGCGTTAACAACACCAGTGCGGTTAGTGCCTTAAGTGAACTGGCGCTTGTACAAATCATACCATCCGGATGGGCTGTGGAAAATACTCG
>JAKSBD010000312.1 GCA_022361295.1 Bacteroidales bacterium | reverse complement strand
TCCTAATAATTTCAATTACTATGTCAGTTATTATCGGGATACCTTTCAACATGGGGGTATTTCACTTGAGGAAATGATTATTCCATGTGTAACTTTAAGAGGACGAAATTTATAAGCCGCATCATATTAAACTAAAAAAGAGACATTTCGCAATGTCTCTTTTTTTATTAGGTTACATATAGGGCAGATATTAACCACATTTTGATGAACCACAGCTCTTACAAATCAGGCAACCTTCCTGATAGATCAACTCATCAGAGCCACAGTTTTCACATTTTCCTTTTTTGGCCTTTGTTCCATTGGGAATATACTTCTTCAAGGCACGCTCAACACCATTCTTCCAGGTATTGATCGATTCACTATCTAACTGAAGACCAGCTACCAGGTCAATAATACCTTCAATTGGCATTTGATGACGCAATACGCCAGAGATCAACTTGGCATAGTTCCAGAATTCTTTATCAAACTTATGAGAAAGACCTTCGATAGTTGTTTTATAACCGCGCTTGTTAGTGAATTGGAAATCGTAACGGGATGTTCCATCTTCATCGCGACTCTTGATAATCTTACCTGTCTGAACCGACTTTGGTAATAAAATACCATCCTCATCATCAGATAAACCGGTAAATATTTCGTAGGGCTTACCATCAATTATACCAACAAAAGCAATCCACTTTTCTTTGTTATTTTGGAAACGAACCACATCAGCTTCTAACTCAGCAGGACGTTTCTTTGGGAAACCTGTCTCTTTTTCTTCTTCCTTTTTATCGTTTGAAACCAATACACCTGCACGGCTACCATCACGATAAACGGTAACACCTTTACAGCCACTTTTCCAGGCCTCAACATATAATTTACCTACCAAATCTTCACTCACATCGTTTGGCAGGTTAATAGTCACACTAATTGAGTGATCAACCCACTTTTGAACACCACCTTGCATGCGTACTTTGTTAAGCCAGTCCACATCATTTGATGTAGCTCCGTAATAAGGTGATTTAGCAACCAACTCATCCAGTTCTTCCTGCGAGTAGTTTTTGGCAGTTTCATGACCATTGGCTTCCATCCAGGTAACAAATTTATGGTGGAATACGGTGTACTCTTCCCAGCTATCACCCACTTCATCCACAAAGTCAACACGTGTCTCAGGATCATTAGGATTAACCTTACGACGACGCTTATATACAGGAAGGAATACCGGCTCAATACCAGAAGTTGTTTGAGTCATCAAACTGGTTGTTCCTGTTGGAGCAATTGTCAATGCTGCAATATTACGACGGCCATATTTAACCATCTTCTCCTTCAACTTAGGATCAGCATCAAACAAACGGTTTACAAAAGGATTATTCGCTTCTTTGGCGGCATCATAAATTGGGAAAGCGCCACGATCTTTAGCTAAATCAACTGATGAACCATAAGCAGCCAATGCCAGGTTTTTGTGCACTTCAATAGAAAAATCAACAGCCACATCACTACCATATTGCAGGTTTAATGCTGCTAACATATCACCTTCAGCAGTAATACCAACACCAGTACGACGTCCTTCTTCAGCTTTCTTGCGAATATTCTCCCACAACTCGCGCTCAACACGCTTTACTGTTGCACTCTCAGGATCTGATTTAATCTTATTTAAAATACCATCAATCTTTTCTAACTCCAGATCAATAATATCATCCATCATGCGCTGCGCATAACCCACATGCTCACGGAACAGGTCAAAGTTAAATTTGGCCTTCTCAGTAAATGGGTTTTCAACGTATGAGTATAAATTAAGAGCAATTAATCGACAGCTGTCATAAGGACACAATGGAATCTCACCACATGGATTAGTCGAAACAGTGCGATAACCCAGGTCGGCATAACAATCCGGTACCGATTCCTTTATTATGGTATCCCAGAATAAAATACCGGGCTCAGCTGATTTCCATGCGTTGTGAACAATTTTTGACCACAAAGCACCGGCATTAATATCGTTGGTGTAAGTTGGCTTTTTAGCTCCTACAGGATAGCTCTGTGTATATTTTTCACCATCAACAACAGCCTGCATAAATTCATCATCAATCTTAACGGATACATTGGCCCCGGTTACTTTACCCTGCTCCATTTTGGCATCAATGAACGACTCTGAATCCGGGTGCTTAATTGATACACTTAACATTAGAGCACCACGACGACCGTCTTGTGCCACCTCACGGGTTGAGTTACTGAATCGCTCCATAAACGGAACAATTCCTGTTGATGTCAATGCTGAGTTTTTAACCGGTGAACCTTTAGGTCGAATATGAGACAAATCATGGCCAACACCACCTCTTCGCTTCATTAACTGAACCTGTTCCTGATCCACTTTCATAATACCACCATATGAATCAGATGGTCCGTCATCACCAATAACGAAACAGTTAGATAATGATGCTATTTGGTTATTGTTTCCAATACCCGACATTGGTCCTCCCTGCGGTACGATATACCTGAAATTTTTCATTAAATCGTACAGCTTGGTAACGGTCATCGGATTAGGATACTTTTCTTCAATACGAGCTCTTTCCCGAGCTAATCGCCAATGCATCTCATCGGGATTAGACTCATAGATATTACCATCCGAATCTTTTAAAGCATACTTATTAACCCACACACGTGCGGCTAACTCATCACCCTGAAAATATTCAAGAGATGCTTCAAAAGCTTCATCATAGGTATACGTTTTACTCACATTTTTAGTTTTTAGGTCGATTTCTTTAACAGCCATTTGCTCACAAAAATTTAAGACGTTGATAAAATGGTATTTAGTATTTTTTATTCCCTGTTTTTCTGTTTTTCAAAGGTAGCAACGCTGCTACTTTTGCGCAAACATTAGTTATCAACACACAGCAAAAGTTGTCCAAAACATTTTCTTTACATCCTGTCTTTCTGCCTCTTAACACTTTTACAACACCCCAAAAGTTATCCAAAACGAAATTTTTATCAACATACAGATAAAAAATCAGGTTTCCTATTGCAGATATTAGAAGCCCTGTATTTGCTAATGTTTTTAAATAGAAATCTTAAAAGTGATCATTTTTCAAATCTTAATACTGTATGAAATATCCATATTTTGGAATGTTATCAACAGCTTGTTAAAAAGCCTTGAAAAAAAAAGCCGGTAATTAAAAAACTACCGACTTAAGCTTTGGATATATGATGGTTATAACTTAAACAAAAACCTCTTCCATAATCAACTTCGTGGCACCACACATCTTATTCACGTATTCTCCTGCTTTTTCAGACGAAGCCTTAAGCAAAGCAGGATTGTTCCAGAACTCTTCCATTTGCTCCTTAAACTCACTTCCGTTTTTAATGGTGAATCCACCTTCAAGTTCAATTAAATCTCTTGCCTCTTTAAACTTTCTGTAATTCGGCCCAAATAAAACCGGCATACCATAGGTAGCTGCTTCCAGTGTATTATGAATGCCAACCCCAAATCCACCACCTATATATGCCACCTGTCCATATTTATAAATTGCAGACAGCATTCCTATCGTATTAATAATTAATACACGTGCATCGGGAGAAGTATTTTCCGCTTCTGTATATTTTAAATATGGCACCTTCAATTTGGATTCAATCTGCTGAATATGTTCTTTGTGAATTTCGTGAGGTGCAATAATCAGCTTCACGTCTTTATTAATATTCTGGATATAATTGATCAATATATCTTCATCAGGTGCCCAGCTACTACCAGCTACAATCACCTTATCAGATTCTCCCACAAACTGCTTAACAATCTCAAAATCCTTTGACTCTTTAGCAATGTCGCGCACACGATCAAAGCGGGTATCTCCGGCCACTGAATAATTGGAAATACCTATCCCCTTAAGTAAATCGCCCGAAACTTCATCCTGCACATAAAACTTCTCAAAAGCTGATAACATCTTTCTAAACCATAAACCATATGACTTAAAAAAGGACTGATCCTTTCTGAAAATCATCGAAACGCCATAAACGGGTATCTGACGACTGGCCAACTCCGTCAGGAAATGATACCAGAATTCATACTTAATAAAGAACACCTTGTCCGGTCGTATCACATCAATAAACCGACGGGCATTGCGCCTTGTATCAGCAGGCAAATACAATACAAAATCGGCTAAGTCAAAATTCTTCCGAACCTCATATCCAGAAGGAGAAAAGAAGGTCAGTACTATTTTATAATCAGGGTGCTCTTCCTTTAGCTTCTCAATAATTGGTCGCCCCTGCTCAAACTCACCAAGACTGGCCGCATGAATCCAGATCACTTTTCCTTCAAGCTTAATTTTTGGCAGCATCTCTAGCGTCACTTTTCGTCCTGCATGCAACTGCTTTGCCTTTTTATTAAATGGCGAAACGAGCTTTATCAAACCTGAATAGGCAGCTATACCGATATTATATAACAATGTCATTGATTTACTTTTTGACAAAGATAAGGGATTATTGGATTTATGATGTGAGATGTACGGATGTTTGGATGTTCGATTTGAAATGTGAGTTGATAAATTGAACTGATAAACTGATAAACTGATAAACTGATAAAATTATCGACAGTTAAACTATTAAACAAATGACCTGGCTGTCAATCAAATCTTCCCCCGGGGGAAGTGCCGAAGGCGAAGGGGGATGAATGGATTTATGATTTATGATGGAGGATTTATGATTTATGATGGAGGATTTATGATGTGAGATGTGGGGATGTTGGATGTACGATGTAGGGATGTGAGATGTTAGGTACTCAACTTTTAGACAGTTTGACAATTTAACAGTTTATCAAATTAACAAATCGACAATTCAGCAGTTCGTCAATTCGTCAATTAATCAGTTCGACGATTTAGCGAATCAACAAATAAGCAATTCGACAACCAATGAGTTACAGCACAACAAAGCCTGTCAGCTAACACTAACAGGCTCTGGACTATATTTTCAAATAGTAATTATCCGCGAATCGCTTTTACACCTGGAAGCTCTTTTCCTTCTAAGAACTCCAAAGAAGCACCTCCACCAGTAGAGATGTGGCTCATTTTGTCAGCTAATCCACTCTTGTTAACAGCAGCAACAGAATCACCACCACCAATAATAGAAACAGCTGAAGAATCAGCTACAGCCTGGCAAACACCGAAAGTTCCTTTTGAGAAGTTAGGCATTTCGAAACATCCCATAGGACCATTCCAAACAACAGTTTTAGCACCTGCAATCTCAGCAGAGTAAGCAGCCGTTGTTTTAGGACCAACGTCTAATGCCATGCGACCTTCAGGAATATCGTTACCAACTTCCATAATATCAGCATCGTCAGCAAATTTATCAGCTGCTAAGTTATCAACCGGTAACATGAAGTTTACACCATTCTTATCAGCATCTACTAAAATTTGCGTAGCCGTCTCAACAAGGTCTTCTTCAACCAGTGAATTACCAACCTCGTGCCCCTGAGCTTTAAGGAAAGTATAAGCCATACCACCACCAATAAGGATAGTATCAACCTTTGTGATTAACGACTTTAATACTTCTAATTTACCTGATACCTTAGCACCACCAACGATAGCTACGAATGGTTTTTCTGCGTTTTCAACAGTATCACCCAAGAACTTGATCTCTTTATCCAGTAAATAACCTGCCATCTTCTCGTCCATAAACTGAGCGATAATCGTTGTAGAAGCGTGAGCACGGTGAGCTGTACCGAAAGCATCGTTTACATAAACGTCAGCTAATTCTGATAATTGCTTGGCAAATCCTTCATCTCCTTTAGTTTCCTCATTGTGGAAACGCAGGTTTTCCAGTAACAATACTTCTCCACCCTTAAGATCAGAAGCCATTGCTTTTACTTCATCACCAATACAATCTGGTGCAAATTTTACGTCAACACCTAAAGTAGCAGAAAGGTGAGCTACGATGTGCTTTAATGAGAACTCCGGCTTAGCCTCGCCTTTCGGACGACCTAAGTGAGACATTAAAATTACAGCTCCGCCATCGGCTAATACCTTCTTAATAGTAGGCACTGCAGCACGAATACGCGTATCGTCTGTAATTTCAAATTTATCATTCAAAGGCACGTTAAAATCCACTCGGATAATCGCCTTTTTTCCTGCGAAATTAAAACTGTCAATTGCAGCCATTTGTGTAGTGATTTTTATAATTCAACAATGAATCGCAAAGATAAAAAATTATAAGTGGTATTGTGATAAAAATAAGTATTTGAATTGCAATTTAAAGTTCTTTAACGAAGAATTGCTTCAATTAAAAAGGTAATAACTAAAGAACATTAAAATGTGCCTTATTTTTCTTCTCTTTTAACTTTCTACTTCGTTAAAAAACATTGCCATAACATAGGCTATGTCGCCCTTTTTCGCCTTGTAGAAATTCAATACATTCAAAAATATTAAGGCGCATTCTAAAACTCATTTGGCATGACAAATCAATCTGATACTAATCACGCAATTACAGCAGCCAGTAATCGTCTGTTTTTATATTCTTCCCTGTTGCTAAAAACCAGCCATTCAATAAATCTTTACGATTATACAACATCGATTCTTTGGTTCTCCAATCGTATAATTGCCCACCTGCAGCTTCAATAACTGCCTGCCCTGCGGCGGTATCCCACTCCATTGTAGGCCCCAGGCGTGGATATATGTGAGCTGACCCTTCGGCCACCAGGCACATCTTTAATGAACTGCCCCGCGACACCAGATTGAGTTCACCCTCTTTCTCTTTAAGTGCATTGACAAAGCATTCTGTTTCCTTTGAGAAATGACTTACACTGGCCACCGCTGTCATAACATCAGGAGATGACAATGGCAAACTTTGCACCTCAAGCTCCTCAATTAAAGATGGTGAAAGTTGTTCCCAGTCATTTTGCAAATCAGATTTAAAGGCTCCATCTTCATTCCCCCAATACAAACATCCTATATAAGGAGCAAACACAACGCCCATCACAGGCTTTTGATTTTCGACAAGGGCAATATTGACTGTAAATTCACCACTTCGTTTTACAAATTCCTTCGTCCCGTCCAAAGGATCAACAATCCATAGCTTAGACCAATCTTTCCTTACATGGTAAGGTAACTCCTCACCTTCCTCACTTAAAACAGGAATATTTGTCTGTTGCAGAAATGATTCGATAACCTGATGACTTTTTAAATCGGCTTCGGTCAATGGTGAATCATCACTTTTTAAGCGAACACCGAAATCATCTGAATTAAAAACTGTCATTATTTCTTTTCCGGCTTTTAGTGCTGCTTCAATCGCTAATGCAGTCAACTTATTCATCATCTCTGTATTATTTTAAAACTGGCTTTATCTGTGAGTGACAGATTCCTCAAGTCAATATCCTGAAGCACAAGTATACCTGGCTGAGCCCCCTCTTTTAAGACACCCCACTTTTCTTCCAAAGCAAGTTGAGCAGCATCACGGGTATGTTTGATTAATAGTGCCAATAACGAATCAGGCCCGGAATTAGTTTTGATGGTATTCCAGGCTAACAAATAGTCTGATTGACCCAATACAGCATTGCCCTCCTTAATACGAAGTACACCATTGGCCAATGCCTGCTTTTTAATCGTTGACGAATCCGCTTCTTCTGCACCTGCCACAAAACCAGGTATCAAAATCCCCGGAAAGTATTCAAGCCCCGGTTCTTCTTTAAATGCATCACCCAGCTCGCGAATGGTAACAATATTGCCTGTTGCATCAAATTCGATGATCGGCCGCTTTCCCAATGTTCCATCAGGCCTTAAGTAATAATGAGCACTAACTTTCCGCATTAATGAAGCTCCATTTCTTCTGCTCCCATGGTTGGAATAAAGGTCATCTTAACACCTTCAATGTTCACTTTTGACTGTTTGGCAGTATCGTGTTCAAAAAGAAACCCACTTACATTGATCAACTCTTTGTTCTTATTAACTCTGTGGGAAATATTACCACTTACCTTCTTAAAAGACTTATGTATTGGATAATATATGGTATCAATTGTACTATCAGCATAACAGGCAATCATGGTCATTTTTGCACTATCCAGAAAACCACCTTCTTTGAAGGTATACCCGCCATATAAGCGTAAAATTCCATTGCTCAGGGAGTCAACATCCACATTATAGGGAATTCGGTTATCCAAAGAGTCTTTTGCATCAAAAGGTAATTCAAAGGCAGTTGTATCATTCCACAGCTCCGTTTTTCCGGGCAATTTCGATAAAGCCTTGCGTTCGTCTTTCTCCTTATTGATTTTGTTTTTCAATTCAGCATCCCGGCGACTTAATATCTCTATCACTTCTTCGTATACGTCGGTTAAAACAGTCGGATTTGCCGAATACCACGACATAGCCGTATCAAACTCTGCCTTGGTCATCTCATGCTGATCCAGCACAAACTTATAATAGCCTGAAACTTTATCTTCCTTGCTCGAATTGTAAGACAATCGGGTTTGTCCCAGAACACTCTCCACCTGGTAAATATCAGCCAATACCTCCGCCATCTTTTCTTCATCCGGCAAACTACGAGGCACCCTGGGCCGTGTTGAGCAACTTGCCAACACAATAATTAAAACTACGATGCTTATATATCTGAACATAGGTGTTTGTTTATTTGCCATCAGCCCTTAACATGGTACGAATGGTCTTTAAAATAATTACAAAATCCAATCGTAATGACCAGTTATCAATATATTCAAGGTCCATGCGCATCCAGTCTTCAAAGGATACATCATTACGACTTGGTGAGATCTGCCATATACAGGTTATACCAGGTTTCATAGACAGACGTCGTAACTGCCAGCG
>JAKSBD010000514.1 GCA_022361295.1 Bacteroidales bacterium | reverse complement strand
TATAAAAGTTATTCAGATCAGTCATCCATTCTTCAACTTCAATAATTTCAGCTTCTTCTGAGAAGAAATTATCTAAATCGGTCATCCAGTTTTCAACTTCTAATATTTCAGCTTCCTCAGCGTAAAAATTGTCGATATCTGTCATCCATTCTTCAACATCCATTGCAGGTTCATCATTATTAAAAGATTCTAAATCAACCATCCAGTTCTCAACTTCCATACGAGCTTCATAGTCAAAAGAATCATCCATCATTGGTTGAGCTGACAGGCTTAATGACATTACCAGGATTACAAATAATACACTTGAAATAGATTTAATGCTTGTTAGGTTATTTAAAGTTTTCATGACAATAAGTTTTTAATATTTAACTACATTAATTGTATATCAATTGATGTGCCAAAAAGTGTAACAAACAGTAAAACAGGGGTGTGCGATTATTAAAGGATGTTTTTATCTTTTAATATTGCCCGTTCGCGTAACAAAGTGGTGTGCGAAAGTGAACAGATGAAAATAAGTGAGATGAATTACGTACAGGAGAAACTAATAAACCATAATTCTCGCTCAAAGCATTAAAGTATTTCTTTGGGATTAACATGTAATGAACAGAGGATGATGAATTCTTCATATTTTAAGCATAAAAAATGCCGGCAATTAATTGCCGGCATGGATATATGTTGTTGTCATGACTTTGTTTTCTAGTTCTTCAACGCAATAAGAACAGGGCAGTTACTTTCAATATCTATTAATTTAATACCTTCTATTTCGTTAGCGTCAACTTTACTGTAGGCATTTAAATCAGTCATCCAGTCTTCGACTTCTAAAACAACCTCGTCAGCATCAGCAAAAAGATATGTATCGAATGTGTTGGTATATTCATCAAGGCTGGTCATCCAGTATTCAACTTCCAAAGGCATTTCATCTTCTACATAAAATGATTGTAAGTCTGTCATCCAGTCTTCTATTTCGATGATCTCTGTTTCTTCTGTATAAAAGTTATTCAGATCAGTCATCCATTCTTCGACCTCTAATATTTCAGCTTCTTCCGAGAAGAAGTAATCTAGATTGGTCATCCAGTTTTCTACCTCTAATACTTCAACTTCCTCTGTGTAAAAGTTGTTCATATCTGACATCCACTCTTCAATATGCATTGTAGGTTCATCATTATTGAAAGATTCTAAATCACTCATCCACTCCTCAACTTCCATGCGTGCTTCATACTCGTATGAATCGTTCATGATAGGTTCGGCAGACATACTTAGTGACATTACGAATGTTAATAATAATACACTTGAAATAGATTTTACGCTTGTTAGGTTATTTAAAGTTTTCATGACAATAAGTTTTTAATTTTCAACAACGCAAGAAATATATCAATCGATGTGCCAAAGATTGTAATGAGCACAAAAAGAGCACTATAGGATCATTAAAGGATATTTGGATCTTTTAATATTGCCCGCTAGTGTAACAAAGTGGTGTTCGAAAGTGAACAGACTATATCATGAGCGTATTTTTGCCTGCAAAGGGAACTGATCTTAGAATAATATAAGGTAAATGAGCATAGTATCTTCTGTGATGCTTCATTAATTTATCGTACTTTTGCTTGGTCGTTTGAGATAAGATAAAATAAAGATATAGACACATGAAAACAGCAGAAATTCATACCGAAAAAGGTATAATGAAGGTTGAGTTCTATGAGAATGATGCTCCAAATACCGTTGATAACTTTATCAAGTTGGCTAAAGAAGGCTTTTATGATGGTTTATCATTTCACAGAGTATTACCTGATTTTGTAATTCAGGGGGGATGTCCTCACTCAAGAGATAAAAGTAGTCCGCGTGCAGGAACAGGCGGTCCTGGTTACAGTATCGATTGTGAGTTAGATGGAGATAACCAGTATCACGATCGTGGAGTTTTATCAATGGCTCATGCCGGACGTAATACAGGAGGATCACAGTTTTTTATCTGTCATGGTCGTGAAAATACTCAGCACCTGGACAGACAACACACTTGCTTCGGTAAGGTTGTTGAAGGATTAGATGTGATTGATGATATCCGTCAGGGAGATGAAATAATTAAAGTAGTTGTAAACGAATAAACAGGTAGAATGAATTTCGAAATTTCAGGAAATGTTATCGTTAAGGACGATATACAAGATATTAGTGCAAGTTTTAAGAAGCGCGAATTTGTTATTGAAGTAGTAAACGAGCGTAACTCAGATTGGAATGATTTCATTAAGTTTCAATTGACACAAGACAGGTGTAACCTAATGGATCCAATTCAGTTGGGCGATAAGATTAAAGTGAGTTTTAACATCAGGGGCCGCAAGTGGGAAAAAGACGGGCGAGTTAATTACTTCTCAAACCTTGAAGCATGGCGAATTGAGAAAGAAGAGGCTGTATTGCCACCAGATGCACCGGCACCTTCTTTTAATGAAGCAGATATACCACCTGCAAGTCCTGAGGAAGATTTGCCATTTTAAAGAATGTAATCCTGGGTTTAAGCCCGGGATTTTTTTTTCTGTTTTCCTCGATTCAATGGAGCAGGTCAGTTTACTTGTGTGTATGAAACAAATTGCATGAATAAAGAAGGTCAATTTCAGATAGGTAAGGTCAGTTTAATAACTGTAGCGCATTTTTTTCACGATATATATACTGCTTTTCTGGCGCCCCTTTTACCATTATTGCGCGATTCAATGGGAATAAGTCTAACCTTCGCGGGCTTTTTATCTGTTGTTCAACGCTTGCCCACTTTGTTAAATCCATTGGTTGGTATGCTGGCTGAGCGCACCAAGGCCCGTTATTTTGTCATATTCACACCTGCCTTAACAGCTATCGCAATGAGTTTAGTGCCGGTAGCACCGAATAAGCTGACATTAATTCTGTTGGTGCTAATGAGTGGCATTAGCAGTTCGTTTTTTCACGTGCCTTCACCGGTAATGATGAGAAAAGTGTCGGGCAACAGGGTTGGTATGGGCATGAGTTTCTACATGGTTGGTGGAGAACTGGCCCGTTCGGCAGGTCCGGTAGCCGTGTTGGGGGCCGTTGAATTATGGGGATTAAGTGGCGTAACTTATTTTATTCCAACAGGGCTTCTTGCGTCTGCTATCCTATATTTCAGACTAAAGAATATATCCATTGCAGAAAACGTTAATGCCAGTGGTAACCTGGAGTATCTTAAAACCTTAAAAAGCTTCTTTCCATTAATCAGCAGTATTGCAATGGTATTGTTCTTCAGGGCAGCAATGAAATCGGCCTTAACATTTTACCTGCCGGTGTTTTTAACAAGCAGGGGAGAATCCACCTGGTTTGCCGGAATTGCCCTGGCTATTTTACAGGGAGCAGGTGTTGTCGGTACTTTCTTTGCCGGAACGATATCAGATAAAATAGGTCGCCGGAATACCTTGCTTATAGCTTCTGTAGGAGCACCTGTTTTGTTTTTCGCCTTTCTGTATACAAGCGGATGGCTTCAGATATTAGCTTTGATAGCAACCGGCTTATTCTTATTCGCTACAGGGCCTGTTTTTTTAGCCATTGTAAATGAGTATAAAACTCAGCACAATAATTTTGTAAACTCCCTTTTTATGACCACAACCTTCTTAATCGGAGCGCTTATGGTAATGGTCGTTGGCTTAATGGGCGATTACCTTAGTCTGGAAGTTACCTATAAAATAGTTGGCTTAATGGCTTTTCTATCAGTGCCGGTGGTGTTAAAAATGAAAAAGTAGATTATAAAAATCTACTTTCATTTAAATGCGGTTTTGGCACATGGATCGTATGCTCAATAATATGATCAAGTTGGTTGATGAATTTATCCTTATCCCGATTTAATCCACCCTTAAAAACCAGGTAATTAGAAGCGTGATCACTTCTGAAAACTGTGCTTTCCAGTTCTAGATGCTCAAGTATGAGTCGCATTTCTTTAAGCATTTCCAATTGAGACAAGGGTTCAAAATCTCCCTTAACGCGATTTTTAAAATGCTCAAATCCATATGGGAATGAGATAACAAGCATGGCGAGTAACTCTGGCTGTATCTGGTTTAAAAGCCTGGCTGAATTAATGGCGTGATTAAGAGTGTGCTTTCGTCCTCCAATTCCGTTTAATATCATAACCGACAGCTTAAAACCGGCACTTTTTGCTTTTAAAGATGCTTCAGCCTGTACTTCTGCACTTGTACCTTTGTTGATTAACGATAGCACCTCATTATCTCCTGATTCAAGACCAATGTATAACAAATCGAGGCCAGCTTCTTTTAGTTGAACCAGTTGTAGCTTATCAAACTTATTCAATTCTCTTGCTGAAGCATAACAAGAGATGCGATTAAGCTTCCTGAAATTAGCCCTGAGTAATTGAAGTGTTTCCAGTATGATTGAAAAATCAACGGTAAACAAATCACCATCACCAATAAATATACGATTGGCATTGGGGTGCATGCCGGATAATAAAGTGATTTCTTTTGTTATAGTACTCAGTGGTTTAACCGAATAGGTTTTACTGGTATACATTTCACAAAAGTGACACTTGTTCCATTTGCAACCGTGTGTAACTTGTAATATAACAGAATTCGCCTCTGATGGAGGTCGAAATACGGGCTCGTGATAGACTAAAAAAGACTCATTCATTACTGCAAAAGTAATAAATCACAAGCGATAAAAAACCTACTTTTCCGCTAGTCCGATATTTAATTTTAATACATCATATTGCTGGAGCTGTTCTGGTGTCAGAACTCCTTTAAAGTCAGTGTAGAACTTTCGTCTTACTTCAAATGTATATTTTTTATCTTTTTTCAAATAACAATTAAATTTTCCCGATTGATTGGATTTAACAGTCATAATTTTGCCGGTTTCAACATCGGTAATGTTAACAAATGCATTTGATAGCAAAGTTGAATCCTCTTCACTATGCACTGTTGCTTCAATAATACAATACGCCAGAGGGTTGACAAATTGTATGGCATAAATATCATCGCCACCGGCACCTCCTTGTCGGTTTGAGGCAAAGAATCCAAAGGCATCACTCGCGTCAAGTACAAGACTAAAATCATCAGCCGTCGTATTTACCGGATAACCAAGATTAAACGGTAGCGTGAAGTTGCCGTTTATTTGTGATGAGAAAAATAAATCATAACCTCCTATGCCGGGATGCATATCTGACGAGAAGTAAAGCGTTCCCTTTGAGTCAATAAAAGGGAATATTTCGTTACCGGCAGTATTGATAAGAGCTCCTAAATTGCGCGGTTGGCTCAAATAGCCATTTTTTAGTTCGCACACATAAAGGTCCATTCCTCCATAACCACCTGGCATGTTTGATGAGAAATAAAAGTGTTTATCATCTTTTGTAATATAAGCATGGGCCACGGTATAATTGCCTTTCCTCAAAGGTAGGCGCTTTACATCTTTCGACCATTTTTCACCTGATTTTTGTGAAACAAATATATCAAGCGTATTCACTTCTTTTGTATCAAAACTAGTGTTTCGGGTGATATATGCTGTCTTTGAGTCAGCTGAGAAGCAAATTGGTCCATCATTATATTTTGTATGTAGTTCCTTACTAAAAGGTTCGGCTTCTGTGCTTTTATTGTCAAGTGAGTACAGGTCGAAAAATGATTGGCCGGTTTGGACGTCTTTTCGTTTGGCCAGACTTTTAACAGGACGGTTGGAGGTGAAAATCATTTTATTGCTGAATAATGAAGGACCAAACTCATCAAATGGTGTATTGATTGTTAAGGGGATGATTTTATATCTGCTGGAATCCCTCTTTAACTCACTATAGTATTCTATAAATGTTTGGGTTGCCAGCTGATGCGGCATGTTATTTTGCTGATAATACTTATGAAAATAGACTGATGCCTCTTGTTGTTTACCTCCTTTTAATAATTCGCGTGCTAATTCCAGATATATTTTAGAGTCAAAATCAGGATGTTCTGTGCACTTAGTATACCAGACAACAGCTTCTTCATAGTTGTTTAACTTTGAATAGGCCTTAGCAATTTTAGTATAGCAGTAGTAGGTGTGCTGACCTTCCTTAATTAATTTTTCATAGGCTTTAATGGCTTTGCTATAACTGAAACTATTAAATAGCGCATCGGCCTTCTCAAGTTCTTTTGATTGAGAAAGGGCAATGTGAGACATGCCAAATGCCAAAATGATCAGCAATGTTTGTTTTTTAAAAATGCCTAGGGTGCTGAACTTTTTCTTTTGTGAAATTAAACTCATATAATAACATTATTTCGTGTGTGCCGTTGTTGTAATTGCTTAATTCATTAGTGGTCATGTCGTAACCATAGCCAACTTTAAATTGTTGGTTAAACTGGTACTGCACAATGGCACCAAATGAACTTTCAATGCGATAGAATCCACCAACCCACAGCTTTTCCTTAAGCAAGAAGTTCATATTAATATCCAAAGACATAGGTGCAGCCTGTGTTAATCTTGCCAGGATACTTGGCTTAAATTTTACATTTTCGTTAAGGTCAAATACATAACCACTAGTAAAAAAATAATGACGGGTTTCTTTCCCACTTGTTCCCAATACTTCAATATCGCCATTATCCAGTTTATTTTCAAGTAGTTTTGGTATTGAAGCTCCAAAGTAGAATTTATCAGAATAATAAAAGATTCCAACGCCAAAGTTGGGCAGGAACTTGTTGTAATCAGAACCACTTAAAGCCGGGTCGTCTGCAACATTACCGGTACTAAGGCTCGAAAAGTTATTCTGATAAAAGTTAAATCCGCCTTTAATACCAAATGATAATTTACTCTTTTCAGTAACCATTAAGCGGTAAGCATAGTCGAAATAAACCCCTGTTTGTCTTGTCGGGTCCAGTCGGTCATGCATAATTGTAAATCCTAGTCCAACATTGTCTCCAACGGCAGAATGTGCTGTTAACGTTTGAGTTGAAGGGGCACCTTCGAAACCAACCCACTGATGCCGCGAAAGCCCCATTATGCTTAATACTTCGCGTGTGCCTGCATAGGCAGGATTGTAAGCTAAAGTATTAAACATGTATTGTGTATACATTGGATCTTGCTGTGCGCTTACTTTGTTTAATGAACTTATCAATAAAGCACCGCAAACAACTGTTAGTCTTATTATATCGCTATGTTTAAGCGATAATTGTCGTCTGATATTCAGTTTCATAGTTTGGTTTTTTATCGCTTAATGTAAACTGTTCCTTTTATTAATGTGCCTGTTTTTGATTTAAACACATAGAAATAGGTTCCTTCTGATAGTTCTTCACTTCCGAGAGTTCCTGAATTAGATTTTCCATCCCAGGTATTGTTATAGTTAACCATATGATAGACTTGACCTCCCCAGCGATTAAATACAAATAATTCATTGTTTTTTAAATCATCAGAAGTAGCACCTCTGATAATAAAGTAGTCATTAACACCATCACCATTTGGTGTAAAGGTTTCTGGAACATCAATGGTGGCTCTGTCGGCACAATCATCAAAGGAATCAATATAATTTGCTATTCCATCGTTATCACAATCATCAAGACCTTCTTCTTTATCTGATACCTTATCGTTGTCTGAATCTTCATCCACATAATCGGCAATTCCATCGTTGTCTGTATCAATTGGATTATCGCTGCACATATCGCTAACTCCACCTTCAATTAAATCGGAAATGCCGTCTCCGTCCGAATCAGCATCTTCGTAATCTGGTGTTCCATCATTATCTGTATCACGATTATTATTATCCGGATTTTCAATATCATCCGGAATATTGTCATTATCTGTATCCAACGGAATGATGTTATAGAAAACTATTGCATTATCCTGGCCATCTTCATCATCATGCAATGTGTAGATGATTTCAATAATAGTACATCGAGTGCCGATATTAGCTGTAAACTCAAGTGTTTCCTTGTCTTCTAATACCCTTGCAACACCTTGTATGTTTTGATTGTCTGCCACAGATATTGTTAAAGTGCCGTCTTCAATATCGCTACCCAATACGGCCAGGTTAACCGTTGAAGGAGTGCCTTCAATGACGTCAAGCTCATAATCAACAGCAACAGGCGGATCATTAATTGGATTAACCGTAATAAATACAGTATCCTGGTCAGTAAGTGCAGGACTGCCTTTATCAGCGATTTGGTAAACGATCGTATCATTGCCAAAATAATTGCTATTTGGTATGTATACAATTATTTCGCTTCCTGTTGTATGTTGATGCGTGCCAAATTTAGGACCTTCAAGTATTTCCAGGCTTTCTTCATCAAGGTTGTAATTAGGATCATTGTCATTTTCCAGTGGGCTAAAACTGATTTGACTATCTTCATCTACTTGTTTATAATCGGGATTAGCATTTGGTTTGGCATTGCCACTGGTAACGGTTAAACGAACGGTTGCCGTAGTACATTCACCATCTGTATCACAAATTTGGTATATGTAGTTATCAGGACCATAATAATTTACATCAGGCTCATAAGTGATATTTCCTGTTGTTCCGTTAATGGTGACAGAACCATGATCGGGATTCTTAATGATCGATAAAGAAGCTAAATCAAGGTTATCATCAACATCATAATCATTTTCAACCACATTAATTACAATCGATGAAACATCGGTTGTTTCACCTTCATCATCAATCGCAACAGGGGCGTCATTAATAGACCTGATGGTTAATATAACTGTTGCCTGGTCACTATCACCGTCGTTATCCTCTATAGAATATACAAAGTTGTCAGTGCCATTGTAATCCGGATCAGGAGTAAAAGTAATGGTGTTAGTATTAATAGTCAATGAACCATTTGTAACATCAGTAACAATTGAAATGCTTGCTGTATTTAAAGTACCATCTATATCGTTGTCATTTTCAAGAATAGCCAACTCTAAACTGGTGTCTTCATCTAAAGTAAAATTATCATCATTAACAGATGGAGGGTCGTTAACCGGAGTGATTTCTATGCTAACCGTTGCCTGATCACAATAATCACTGGTGTCACAGATTCGATAGGTAAAGCTATCCTCACCATTTTCATTCGCATTAGGCGTGTACGTAATGGTTCCGTCTGTATTATTCACTGATGTTGTTCCTCTGGAAGGCGCATCAATAACAATGAGTGAGCTGTTTGATAGATTGTTTTGCGGATCAGTATCGTTATTCAATACATCCAATACAATTGCGACATCTTCAGTGGTTATATAACTATCGTCGTTGGCTGTTGGAGCTTCATCAGAAACAGTGATGGTTATGGTACCCACATTACTATATGCATTGTCCAGATCCTGTAATTGTACATTGAAATTATCAACTCCAGAAAAGCCATTCTCAGGGATGTATGTAATTTCACCTGGAGTGTCTGTATTAACACTTCCGAAATCCGGCCCTGAGGTAACAATTAGTGTAGAAGGATCAATGTTATCATCTTCATCACTGGCAAAACTGCTTAATGCAATAGTGAGAGACTGGTTTTCAGGTGTTGAGAATGAGCTGTTACTGATTTGAGGAGAATCATTAGTATTATTAACAGTAATAGTAAATGATTGCTCAACAGATGTTAAGTCATCCTCTGCTCTGATTATTACATCAATTGGTGACCCTGAGTCTGTAACATCAGCCTGAAGAGGTGTGCCTGATAATACAGCTGTACCATCGTTATTATCGGTAAGAGATAACCAGGTTGTGTTAGGATCAGCAGGTGTTACCAGGGTAATAACCGGTATGTCACCGTCGGCATCACTAATAGTTATATTATAGAGGTATAATTCATCTTCATTGGTAACAGTAATTGGGGTTGTTTCAAATACCGGTGGGGTATCGTTATCAGTAATATCAACAGTGATTTGTGAGCTTAGGTCATAGAAAAGGCTATTACTAAGTGGGTTATCTACCGCAATGGTGATATTAGCTGATTCGTTTGTTAAATCATCATCTTCAAGACAACTAAAGGTAACAGTTTGATCACCATAACTGGTATTTGTAAAGGTAACCGTGTTGGCAGACAGACTAATATCCGGGTTAGTGCTTTCTATATTAATAACCACATCACTTTGTGGCTGTGCACTCAATGCAACATTAAATGTATGGTCATTGGTGCCTTCGTTAACCGAGAATGTAGTTTGTGAAATAACCAAATCGGCAATGTCGTTGTCTGTTATATTAATAGAAGCAGAGCTTTCTGAAGCTGAAATGCCGGTTTTTATGTTATCGACACTCACCATCTCAATAGTAATATTTTCCAATCCCTCAACAAGGTTATCCGGTATCAGATTAATAGGGATCGTTATTGAGTTGGAACCACCAGGTATTGTAAGTGTTGAATTGACTGTTTCATAATCAGTGCCCATAGTGGCTATACCGGTAATGTTAAGTGTTATTTCTGTATCACCAAGTGTTGATTGAGATGCATATATGGTGAACAATCCACTTGTTGCATCTTCTTCTGCTGTTGTTGTTCCTTCTATTGATAACTCAGCAATGTCGTTATCATTAACGGTAAGGCTTATGGTTGATGATTGATTATCAAATTCATCATCACTTCCGGCATTGTTAACCGCAACAATTATCGGATCCAGTTCATCAATAAGGTCATCATCCTCACTGGCAGTGAAGTTGACTAGTTGATCACCCCAGTTTGAATTAGTGAAAGTAAGAGAGGCCGGATTAAAATCGATGTCAGTATTGGACGAACTGATATCAATAACAACATCTGTTGAAGGTTGGGCTGCCAGAGCCACAGAGAAGCTGTTACCGGTGCTGCCTTCGTCAACAATTAAGGGGCCACCTGTAATAACAATGCCGGCAGCGTCAGTATCTGTTATGGTCAGGCCAATTGTTTCGCTTAAACCATCAAACAGGTTGTCGCTGCTGGCATTGTTTACCGTAATATTTATCGGATCTGTTTCGCTTAATAAATCGTTGTCATCTGCAACTGAAAAGCTCACTTCTTGATCTGCCCAGTCCGAATTTGTAAATGTCAGACTAGAAGGGCTAAAAAGAATATCAGGGTTTGCACAGGTAATATCAACAACTACCGATGATAATGGTTGAGCTGTTAAACCAACACTAAAATTATTACCGGAAGAACCTTCATTGACAGTGAATGGCCCACCTGAAACGGCTAAATCCGGAATGTCATTATCTGTAATAGAAAGTGTAGTGCTGATATTCGATGCTGCAATATGGGCATTCGAATTACCTGAAACGCCATCGAGAGTAATGGTTACATCTTCTGTATTTTCTGCCAGATCATCATCAATAACTGTTACCGGAACAACAACAGAACCGGAGTTGGCATCAAGGGTAATTGTACTAATAGTAAAATCTTCGTCAATAATCGCAGAATTGCTTGATGTAGCAACAGAAATAGTAGTGGGAACAGGGAATTCACGTGATGAACTGATGGTAAATGAACCATTCGCACCTCCTTCTTCACCATCAATTGTTGAGGCATCCGTTATTGTAAGAAAACCATCGTTGTCAGCAATTGTTATGGTTGCAAAGTCAGGTGAAGCAATTATTGCATCAACATTATCAGAAGTATTTAGCGTAATAGTAACGGTTTCATCCGATTCAACCAGATCGTCATCGATAATTTCTACCGGAACGTCAACGAAACTTGTGTTAGGAGGTATCTGTATTGATCCTATGGTAAAGTCATCACCTTCAACTGCTGAACTGGCAGATGTTGAAACTGTAATATTAGTAACATCGATAAGCTGTTGGGAAATATTGATTCTAAATGAGCCATTTGTGCCACCTTCAGCTCCATTTGAGGCTTGTGTTATGGTTAATTCACTAAAGGTGTTGACAATCGTTATATTAATGGTTGCCGGGATTGATGTTGCACCATCATTATCATTCACCGTGTAGGTGAAGCTATCGCTTGTTGTTTCAGAACCATCGTGAGTATAAGTAATGGTACCGTCATTATTATTGGTAACCGATCCATTGGTTGCGGCACCAAAAGCTAAAGTAGAGAAGACCACAGT
>JAKSBD010000667.1 GCA_022361295.1 Bacteroidales bacterium | reverse complement strand
TGAAGAGAGAAAAATTTACCTTTTCAAAAGTCGTATCCGCAATGAATGCTCCCAAACGCGCTAACAAGAAGCTTGAATAGTATAATGTACTGTACTGTTGTAACACCTATAACCTTCAGCAAATAGCCTGTACGTTATGTTAACTATGATTGATACAAAGCCACAAGAAACCTAAGCTTTCTTCTTAGTGATCTTCGTGGCTTTGTGGTATACAAATGACAATACCTTACAGTTTTATCTTCACCACCAGGGAGTAAAATAGCAAGTAAGTCCTATGTAAATCACTAAAAACTTGGTGACATCGTGGTAAAAAAGTAATATGCCATCATTTATAAATCATCAGATAATAAAGTCGCCAATACCTTCAGTTTTCTTCTTAGTGATCTTCGTGACTTTGTGGTATACAAATGACACTACCTTACAATCTTTATCTTCACCACCATGGTGTAAAATAGCAAGTAAGTCCTATGTAAACCACTAAAAAACTTGCTGACATCGTGGTAAATATATTGCATTCCGATTTACTTAAGTAGAATTCAAACCTTTCAGGTTAAAGTTTCATATTCCAGGTTCCTTGTTTAGGGGTGAAATCGAAAATTGTCATTTTTAGTCGGTAAAAAGTATTAATGCACAGGTAGCAAGTATGTAAGCACAGGTAGTAGGAGTATAAGCACAGGTAGCAAACATAAAAGCACAGGAAGTAGGAGTATAAGCACAGGTAGAAAAAATAAAAGCACAGGTAGCAAGAGTATAAGCACACGTAGTAAGAAATAATGCACACGTAGTAAGTATCTATGCACAGGTAGTAATCATTGACGCACTCTTAGTAAGGATAGACGCAGAGGGAGTAAATGCAGATTCACACTTAATATGTATATACGTGGATCTATTCAGTAAACAGTGTCACATAAACGTTGTTAATATATAAGAGGCAAAGTTTCATAGCCTGGCATGTAGCATGAAACTCTACACGGGGAATAAGAAACGCGGAACTCGTAACCTTACTTCACCGCCCGCAACATCTCCCGTTTCCCTTTAGGACCAGGTAATCGTTCAACAGTAAAACCAACAGCCTGCATGGTCCGGCGAACAACTCCTTTAGCACAATAAGTTGTTAAAATACCTTCGGGATTCATGGCCTCATAAATCTTTCTGAAAATGGCCTCACTCCACATTTCGGGTTGAACCTCAGGCGCAAAAGCATCAAAATACACAACATCGTATTTTTGAGAGAAAGCAATATTAGTTAAATCATTTTCATCTTTTAATATCGTCATTTGCGATTGCAATTCTTCCTCTTTGTTCCAGGGTAAGCAATGAAGTTTTTCAAAGAGCTGCTGCCCATCTGGGTCCCTGGCAAAGTTTAATGATGCAGCTGCTTCGCTTTCTAAAGGGAACTTCTCCAGAGCATGATAAAAAATGGTCTTGCCACCCTGGTTCTGTGCTGTCAGAAAAGCATTGAGCCCGGTGCCTAAACCAATTTCAAGTATGTTTATAGTCTCTTTCTTGCAGAAGTGTAAAGCCGGTTCAATAAATACATGCATTGATTCATTATAAGCACCATTTACCGAATGGTAGTGCTCATCCAACTCAGGCACAAACAAAGTATGCGAACCATCGGCCGATACTTTTAACTCTACTTTCCTCGATTTGTCTTTAAGCATATTTATAAATCTGTTTTCAGCCTTAAACCCTATTCCATCTCTTCAATCTTAATCTGTTGTCGTTGGCGGGTTGGCAGAAACGATAGCCGAACCTTACTTTTTTTCGCTTTGTCTTTACCCGAACGATGAAGCACCGCCATATACCATCCCATTAAACCAATACCTTTAACAACACTCGACAGGCTGATGGCCCACCAAATTCCCAGCATTCCCAGGTATCTCTCAAGCGACAGAACCATGGCTGCCGGCACACGTGCACCCGTAAATACTATTCCTATGATTGATGGAGGCACTGTTCGTCCAATACCATTAAAGGCACCGCGGGTAATAATCTCAACAATCATAAATACCTGCGAGACTGCTAATATTTTAAGGTATACAATTCCCATTTGCAAAGGTTCGGGCTCACGCAGAAATAATGAGAATATTTGCTTTCCAAACAAAATGAATGAAACAGTAACAATTGTACCCAGGAAAACACCAATTCCCAGTGTGGTATAATAACCCTTTTTAATACGATTCCAGTTACCTGCCCCAAAGTTCTGACCCGTAAAACTGCCTAATGCTGTTGCAAAACCCGATGAGGTCATCCATGAAATTGCTTCTATTTGCGCACCCACACTTTGAACGGCAATAGGAATATCGCCCCACTTCGTAATCATGCGAGCTAAAATAAGCGCAAAACAGGCAAATAATGAACTTTCGGCAGCAACAGGCATACCTAGTTTAAAAATCTTTAACGAGATATCTTTGCTTAGTTTAAAGCGTTTAAAGTCAGGGTTGATGATTTCTTTTTTCCATACAAAACGTATGAAGAAGATGCCAAAGACAACAAACTGAGCAATTACAGTTGCCCAGGCGGCTCCCTTGATTCCCAGGGCTGGAATAAAACCTAATCCAAATATAAGAAGAGGGTCAAGCAGCATATTAAGACCTAAACCAACCAACAAATAGTAGAATGGTAAACGACTATTTCCAACACCATTGTATATCCCCTGAAATGTAGGGTTAACAAAGGTGAAAATAAACCCGACGGAAACAATTCGCAGGTATAAAATGGCTCCATCTTCAACCACACCTTTTGATAAACGGAAGATGCCTATTAGCTGAGGGGTAAATAACAGGGTAATGGCAACAAATGCAAGAGAAAGTAACACTGCCCAAAATAATGAATGACGTGCAAAACGAGCTGCTGTTTCCTGCTCTTTTCGTCCCAGTGCCTGCGATACGCCAACCTCGGCTCCAACACGTGTCACTAATAATAACGACATGCCCAGCCAGATAAAAAAGCCGGCTCCTCCTACCGATGCCACAGCATTACTGCCCAATCGTCCCAGCCAAATCATATCGGTCAGGTTATAAGCCATCTGCATCAGCGATGTGCCAATGATTGGTAGAGCCAGTTTAAGCAATTGATTAAAAATTGGCCCTTGTGTTAAGTCAACAGATTTCTTCATTTCAACCGCGAAGATAGCGCTTATGTAATTAGAATGGATGCAGAATATGGATTTATAACAATTCAAGGTTCTTAGTTCCCAGTTTCGTGTTCAATGTTTCGGGTTTAACAAGTCACCCGGTCCACCAAGTCTTTTTGTATGTATGCACATTAACTTCGTGCCCTTCGTGCCTTCGTGGTTTTTTTATGGATAATGATTTATAATAATTCAAGGTTCCTTGTTCAATGTTTCAGGTTTATCAAGTCCCCCCTTTCACCAAGCCTTCTTTTCTGTATCCCCTTTAACTTTGTGTCCTTCGTGCCTTGGTGGTATTCTATAAATAATGTTTCAGGTTTATCAAGTCCCCCCTTTCACCAAGCCTTCTTTTCTGTATCCCCTTTAACTTTGTGTCCTTCGTGCCTTGGTGGTA
>JAKSBD010000083.1 GCA_022361295.1 Bacteroidales bacterium | reverse complement strand
TATTGGCAAAAAATCGTTGAGAAAAAAAACACAAATAGCAGGATATTAAAAGTGTTAAAGCCCCTCCTATTAATAATATCAAATTGTAATAATCATTAAAACCCATATGTTGTTATTTTGTCTCCGATTACTGCAAGTAAAGCTTTACTAACACTCTATCTAAAAAAATAAAAGTGTTAAACTTTAACATTAATTCTATATATACCATTTATTAGCCAGAAACAAAGATGCTTGCAAAAATGGAAGATTATTTATGAGTTTGTACATTTGATTTATGATTTTGTTTCATTTGCTAATAATTTTAAAACAATAACTAGTTTATCAAATAACGAAAGTAAAACTAGTTTCCATTTTTCTGGTATCAATATATACTGACGTGTCTCATTAGGTATAGAAAGACCCGATTTCGACTTATTCTTTAAATAGATTAACTAACGTCAAACACTAAGTTAGAATATAACATAGCTAGTCTGATAGTATAGTCATCCAAACCAACAAAACAGTAGTGCACTTCGTTAAACTATAATAACGTATATAGCGTAATGGAATAATCAGTAGAAAGTTTTAATATTAAAAAAAGGAATAAAATTTGAAACCAGTAAAACGGTTAAAACTAACCCAGAGTAGAACTGAATAATAAACCATTATATTTAAATATTGTGATATGCAGTTTACATTTAGCGAGAAAAATACAATTAATAATTTTTGCGATGATCTGTTTGATAATAAAACACAATATTATTACGAAGCCAAGAGATCTTTTGGGACAGGAATAGCTTATTTTTTTGAGTTTACACCTGGTTTAAAGATAATTTATTTAGATGTGACACTTAATAACCTAATATTATTCAAGTGGGTCTACAAGCCGATGTCTGAACCTTCCTTATTCTTCCTATTTAATCCTACAACTTCAAAATCAATTAACACATCAATAGGTGAAACTGCTGAAAAAGGTTATACCATTTTTGATCAGAATAATAATCGTCGAAAAATATGGTTACCAAATCAAAGGTACTGTGTCTTAATGCTGGAAGTTAAACATTGTCATCTTGAAACTTTAAATAGTTTGCTTGGAACAAACAATACTTTATTTGCGAATTATAATCCAATGAACAAGTTATATTTTCAGTCCAAAATAAATGCCAATATTAAAATAATCTTAAATCAGACGATAAATGCCATATCAGATAAAACAGCACAAAGCAATATATTACTGCAAATAAAATGCGCAGAACTCATTCACCAAACTTTAATTAATGCCAATCAAAGGAAACAAGATTCAATTACGAATAGGTTTATTTCTGACAGTCAACATATTAGTTTCCCACGTTTTATTCAGAAACTTGAGCGCAATATTGATTCAATACCAACTATAACTGAAGCCTCTAAAATATTAGGTATGAGTAGAAGTAAATTTCAACGCTTATTTAAGTCACATACAAACACCACATATCATGCTTTCGTTATTGAGCTTAAAATGGAATATTCTATAGAATTACTAACTTCTAACCATACAGTAAGTGAAACAGCTCATTTATGTGGTTACTCATCAATCGGGAACTTTTCAGCTGCTTTTAAACGTCATTATAATCTTTCGCCTAGCGATATTTCACGTCTTTAAATCAGGACTCCTCTTACACCTTTTAATCATTAAAACAATTCAAGAATAATACAATCTCCAAAGTGTGGAGTCCCCTTTCAAATAAATATGCTTGCTTGCAAAAATCCTGAAGAATTTTCTTTAAATTGAAAGGTATCGATTTTCAACCTGATTATTTAAATAAAATATCGGACGAAAAGTTAGTGGCATAATTTATGCTAAGACAGGTTTAAACGATAAAATGAAAAAAAATATAGCCTTAGTATTGTCGAGTGGGGGCGCAAGAGGACTTGCTCATATTGGAGTAATTGAACAGTTGATTGATTCAGGCTACAACATTACCTCTATTTCAGGAACTTCAATAGGCTCTTTAATAGGTGGCCTATATGCCACAGGTCATTTGAACGACTACAAGGAATGGGTTTCTTCTCTCAGCAAAAGTGATGTTTTAACTTTAATGGATTTTCAGCTTAAACCTCAAGGTTTTATTAAAGGCAACAAAGTCTTTAATAAAATGAAACCATGGCTAAACCCTTATAACTTTGAAGATTTAAAAATTCCTCTTTCTGTCGTTGCAACAGATATCTTAAATAGAAAAGAAGTTGTTTTTAAAAAAGGCAATTTGCTTAAAGCTATTCGGGCATCTATAGCTGTTCCAGGTTTTATTGCACCACTTAAACATCATAACAATTGGTTGTTTGATGGCGGAGTAGTAAATCCAATACCCTTAAGTCGTGTAACAAGAACTAAAGATGATCTGTTAGTTGCTGTAGATTTAAACGCATTTGTTCCAAACAATGATATTTTAGAAAAGAAAACAGCTGATACAAAAATTCTTCAATCAACTCGACTTAATGAAATCGTAACATGGGTCAATCAAAACTTACGTAACAACGAAGACACCAAAAAATCAGATATTTCATACGTACGCTTGATGACCCAGATGTTTGATATGATGCAAGAGCAGATATCAAAATTCAGTCTGGACGAACACCATCCAGATATTCTTATTAATATACCGCGAGATAGTTGCAGTACTTTCGAGTTTCATAGATCAAATGAAATGCTAATGTTGGGGCGCCAAATGGCAAAAAAGGCACTTTTGCAGTATAATAAAAAATCTGAACAACTTTTAAGCAACCTTCCTTAAGGTACTTAACTCTTTAACACCTTGTTCTATCAATTTAAATGTTATATGACTAAGTAATTTAGCATCTTGATTCGAAATTGGATTCAATATCTTAACTTTCACTTTACTTTTTGTCTTGCCCATGTTATTTAAAAAATGTGATAAAAAAGAAACTTTTCCTACCCAGGCATCATTTTCATCTAAATAATACAAAGCAATAGGAATAACAGGCACATCCAAATGAGAGGCGATTAAAAAACTACCATTCATAAATCTTCCTGGCAAATAAGTATCCCCTATTTTACCCTCAGGAAATAAGATTACACTTTTATTATTCCTCAATCTTTCTTTTATGTTTTTCATTGTATCCAACATTGAACTCATCTTACCACGTTTCACTAATATAATATCAGCCAAATCAACAGCATGTCTTATACCAGGCCACTTTCCTATTTCTTGTTTAGCAACTATAGAAGATGGGAATAAGGAAAGTAATATAAATACATCCAGATAACTACGATGATTACTCATGATTAGTCCAACGGGAAGGTCGGAAACATCACGTTCCAATTCAAGCTTTATATTTAAAATATTCAGGCAACGCTTAGACCATCTCTGCGCCACATTTTGTTTTACCTTATTCTTATCTGATGATAAAGAAAGTTTAATATAGCCAATTATAATAGTATATAATGTTATCAAACAAATTAACAATAGACGCCAACAGGCGCGAACTACATTCATTCTCTTTTATTTTTTTAGGAGTCGAATTATCAATTTCTATGCCAAGTCAAAAAACTGGATTTCGTAATTCAAATAAAGAACTTATTTTTTTCCAACATTGCTATGCTCATTAATAGGAATTCAATATATCTCCAGATTATTACAAATCTAGAATTTAACATATGGGCACAAGAAAATAAATCATCTTAAGTATGTATGTGTGTGTATAAAATATATTGAGTATGAATTTTCACTATTTGATTTTCTCATATATAATTCATTTATATGAAGAACCTCTACGAAAACTATCAATTTTATCATAAGTAAACTCACCTAAACAATTGACAGTCTGTTAACCGAGTTATTGACAGCCTGTCTACTGAGCGGTAGACTGCCTGTTAACCGAGCGATAGACAGCCTGTCTACCGAGCAGTAGACAGGCTGTTAACCGAGCGGTAGACTGTCTGTCTACAAAATGATCCCGATATTGCATAGGTCTGCAGTGTACAGAACTCATAAAAGAGTCTGCTGTGCAAACATTCCCGATGAACATCAGTCAGCTTAAGCCGGGCGTGTATTTCGTACATATAAGCTCAGGAGCCAATGAGCTTGTAAAACGTATGGTGAAGAATTAAGGTTAATGATAGCGGAATTAAATTAGTCTAGAAATGATACCCCAAAAGTGGGGGACTTTTGAATTTAAAATGATGAGAGTACATTTCTAACAAATTTACTTCCTACCGCTTAGGTAGATATTTCAAATCCATTAAACGTCTCAAACTTCCATATTTCGGCAATATTCTTCACTGCCAGCTCATAGGGCTTGTATATACGATTGGTTGACACAAGCAGTAAAGTCTCATTCTTCTCAATCTGGTTATACACCACTTTAAAAACAATACCCTCGTCGCGGGTTACAATAACGCAGGGACTTCCGTCTTTAATGGTTTTCCAGTTTTGAATATACGAACCCGTTACCCAGGCACCTTCAGGTATTGGCAGCATTGAATCGCCCTGTATCTGGAAGGTACGATAGGTTTTATCCTGCGGTAAAAAGGGCAACGAAAACTTTGGCAACGAGGCTATAAAGCCCGTATCTCCATAGTCGGAGGTGTAACCGGCCTGGGCTTTTACAGGAACCATCTCAATGTTTTCCCTGCCTTCTTTATCGATCGAAACAGTCAGTAACCTGAGTTTTTGACCGGTTACATCAATATCAAAGCCCCCCTCTATCTGCGAAAGCTGAAACTCCGATAAAGCATCCAGTTTATAACGCACCAAGGCGTCAATGGAGACATTAAAATACTCCGCAAAACGGATAAGCGTTTTAAACGGCGGTTGCACACTCTTTTCGTAGCCTGCCAGGGTTGTACGGGTCAGCTCCAATATCGTTGCCAAATCGTTCTGCGACAAGCCCTTTCTCTTTCTTAAAAATTTAATGTTATCTGCGAAGTACATGTTCTTTAGGTTATTAGATCATTAGGTCAATAAGTCATTAGAAAGTCAGACACGAGACTTTTAGACAGTTAGATATAAGACGCAAGACACAGGACAAAACCTCATTACTTCCTTCATTTATCACTGTCATTTTTTTCCCGCTCTCTTCCAGCAACTTCTGTTTTTTACTTAAAAATAGTCGATCATTTTACTGTACAAATATACAAACAATGACTATATTATTAACAGATAAATGACGATATAATCGACAATTAATGGATAAATCAATATTACATCTGGATTTAGATACATTTTTCGTATCGTGTGAGCGACTGATAAATAAAGAGTTGATAGGTGTACCTGTGCTCATTGGAGGCACTTCAGACAGGGGTGTGGTAGCTGCCTGCAGTTACGAAGCCCGTACTTATGGCATACACTCGGCCATGCCTATGCGAATGGCGCGACAACTGTGCCCGCATGCCAAGGTCATAAGAGGAAACAGCCAGGCATACAGTGAGTTTTCAAATCAAATAACAGATATCATCCGGGAGCGCTCACCCCTATTCGAAAAATCATCCATTGATGAGTTTTATATAGATGTAACCGGCATGGATCGCTATATCAAATCCACGTATTTATGGGCCAAAGAACTGCGCGAAAAAATTATACACGACACCAAACTACCCATATCCTTTGGCTTATCAACCAGTAAAACGGTAGCTAAGGTAGGCACCGGCGAAGCCAAGCCCAACAACCACATTCAAATAGAGACCGGCTACGAAAAGCCTTTCCTGGCACCCTTATCCATTAAGAAGATACCAATGGTGGGTAATAAAACCTACCACCTGCTCCGACGCATGGGTATTGAGCGTGTGCATACGGTGCAGGAAATGCCTGTTGAACTGATGGAACGGGTACTGGGTAAAAATGGCATTGCCATCTGGAAAAAAGCGCAGGGCATCGACAACACCCCTGTGGTGGGCTGGAGCGAACGTAAATCCATTTCTACCGAACGTACTTTTGAGCAAGACACCACTGATATATATAAGCTCAAGAGCATTTTACTGGGTATGGCCGAGAGCCTGGCTTACCAGCTGCGCAACAGCAATAAGCTAACCTCGTGTGTGTCGGTTAAGGTGCGTTACTCCGACTTTCAAACGCACACCAAACAAAAGCACATTCCATACACCTCGCTGGATCATACGCTTATTGAAACGGTGAAGGGTTTATTTGAAAAGGTATACGACCGCCGTGTACTGGTACGACTAATTGGTGTGCGATTCAGTAACCTGGTGGGTGGCAGCTACCAGATTCGCCTGTTTGAAGACTCTTTTAAAATGATAAAACTATACCAGGCCATGGATAACCTGCGGGGCCGCTATGGCGAAGATGCTGTTAAACGCGCCCAGGGAATGAGAGCACGCCACGTTAAACAAATGAACCCTTTTAACGGACAGGTGGATGGTGAAATAATCAGTCCGACACCTAAGCAAATGCTTAGTCCTTAGTAGGAGAAATGAGAGGTGAGAGTGTTCCCCGTTCTCCCAACTCAGTTCTAAATTTCAATTTGACGATTAGACAGTTAAACATTTCATCAACTCCTCAACTCCTCAACTCCTCAACTTCTAAACTTCTAAACTATTAAACAGATAAACTGATAAACAAAAAAATGCTAACAAACTGTCATTCATACTACAGCTTCAAATACGGCACCATATCCACCGAAGATTTGATTAAGGTATTGGTTCACCATGGCTATAATACAATTACTTTAACTGACATCAACAATACAGCAGCCAGCATTGATTTTGTCAGGCTGGCGGCACAACACAATATCAAACCGGTGGTTGGGGTTGACTTTCGCAATGGAGTACAGCAACAGTATGTGACCATCGCCCAAAACAGTACTGGGTTCAGGGAAATCAACGAATACCTGACACCCCACCTGCACGAAAAAGTAGATTTTGATGCACAGGCACCTCCCTTCAACAACGTTTATGTGGTTTACCCCTTTACATATGCCGATGATGAGTTACGCAACAATGAATTTATTGGCATATCACCCGAAGACCTGAAGCAGCTGCCCTTTTCAAAATGGAAAAACCGGCAGGATAAGCTGGTGATTAAGCACACCTGCACCTTCAGGAATAAACACGACTACAATGCGCACCGCCTGCTACGTGCCATTGACAACAATACACTGCTAAGCAAATTACCACAGGAAGAGCAGGCAACCGAAGCCGATACAATTATTCCAAAGGCTGATTTACTTGAGCTTTACAAGCAGTATCCGCAAATAATTGAAAACACAGAACGCATACTGACTTCGTGCAGCATTGACTTTAACTTTGGCACCAATAAAAACAAACAAATTTTCAGAGGGTCTGAAGAAGAGGATTTTCAGCTGCTTAAAAAGCGCTGCGAAGAAGGACTGACCTATCGCTTTCCGGATAAAGATGAGACGGTGGTTAAGCGCATGTACAAAGAACTGAAGGTGATTCGCGAACTGGGCTTTTGCGCCTACTTCCTGGTGACGCTTGATATTATTGATTATGCACGCAGTCAGAACTATTACTACATAGGCAGGGGTAGCGGCGCCAACAGTCTTGTTGCTTATCTCTTGCGCATTACCAATGTTGACCCCATTGACCTGGATCTGTATTTCGAACGCTTTATCAATCCTTTCCGCCAGTCGCCCCCCGACTTTGACATTGACTTCTCGTGGACCGATCGTGATGATGTGACGCGCTATATTTTTGAAACCTACGGATACGACCGCGTGGCCCTGCTGGGCAATTACATCACTTTTAAATATAAATCGGCCATTCGTGAAATTGCCAAGGTCTTTGGCGTGCCCGATGATGAAATTGTAGCGCTGCAAAAGAACCCTTCATCGGCCAGTGGCAATAAGTATGGTGAATGGGTGATTAAATACAGCCAATTTATCGATGGCTTCCCCAGTCATTCCAGCATCCATTCCAGCGGTATCCTTATCTCAGAAGAGCCCATTGCCTGCTACTCATCAACCGAGCTACTGCCCAAAGGCTTCCCATCTACTCAGTTTGACATGTACATAGCCGAAGATGTGGGCCTGCACAAGTTTGATATACTAAGCCAGCGAGGGCTGAGCAAGATTAAAGATTCACTGGATATCATACGCGAAAACACCGGCGAAGAAATAGACATTGATGACATTGGCATGTTAAAGAAAGACGAGCAGATTAAGGAGCTGCTAAAGGTAGGTAAAGCCATTGGCTGCTTTTATGTGGAATCGCCGGCCATGCGCATGCTTTTAACCAAGCTCAAGGCCGATGATTACCTGCGCCTGGTGGCGGCCAGCTCCATTATTCGTCCCGGTGTGGCTAAAAGTGGAATGATGCGGGAGTATATTCTCCGCTTTCAAAATCCCCAAAGACGCGAACAGGCCCGCAAGGATTTACCCGAACTGTATAATATCCTGGAAGAGACATACGGCGTCATGGTATATCAGGAAGATGTTATTAAAGTGGCCCATTACTTTGCAGGCCTGTCACTGGACGAAGCTGATGTATTACGCCGTGGCATGTCGTGGAAGTTCAGGCAGCGCAACGAATTCTGGAAGGTGCGTGAGAAATTCTTTAACAACTGTCGTCAAAAGGGCTATATCGAACAAACCATTGCCGACATATGGCGACAGATTGAAAGCTTTGCCAACTATGCCTTTGCCAAGGGACACTCGGCCAGCTATGCGGTAGAAAGCTATCAGGCGCTCTACCTTAAAGCGTACTCTCCGCGCGAATACATGGTGGCCACATTGAATAACGGCGGTGGTTTTTACCGGGCCGAATTATACCTGCACGAGGCCCGTATGCACGGTGCTATTGTTGAGGCACCTTGCGTCAATCGCAGCGACTGGCCATGTGTTATACGCGGCAAGCATTTGTTTTTAGGCCTGTTTATGCTGTATGGCCTAGAAAAGAAATCGGTGGAGATGCTGCTCAACGAACGTGGTCTATTTGGTGAATTCACCAGTCTGGACGACTTTGTGAATCGCGTACCCATCTCACTTGAACAGCTGTTGATACTCATTCGCATTGATGCCTTTCGCTTTACAGGCAAAACAAAGAAAGAGCTATTGTGGGATGCACATCACCTGCTTGGGCACAGCAAAGTAACCAAACCCGAACCAACGCTTTTTCAGCCCGAAGTGCATGAATTTGAATTACCCGATCTGTGGGAGCACGAGCTCGAAAGTGCTTTTGACGAACTGGAACTATTGGGTTTCCCGCTAAGCTCGCCCTTTCAGCTATTGGCTAAGCGCTTACCCAGCCTGTTAAAAGCTGCCGATCTGCCAGACTTCATCAATCAAACAGTGGCTATAGTGGGGTATTTAATCACCCGTAAGCCCACGCGTACCAGCAATGGCGAGAGCATGTCATTTGGCACCTTTCTCGATCTGGATGGCTTCTGGCTCGACACCGTTCACTTTGCCCATTCATTTAAACGCTACCCGTTTAGGGGGCCCGGCTGCTATTTAATTCGTGGCAAGGTGGTTGAAGAGTATGGGTTTGTCTCTGTTGAAGTCAACCAAATGTATCGTTTAAGCAATTTAACCTTGCAGGAAAGTACACGCCATAGCTTAAATGCAGCGATATAAGTTGAGGAGTTGTTTAATTGTCTAACTGATGAAAGAGTTGATTAGTTTATTAGTTGAATGATGTAACAACCTAATGACCTAATAACCTAACGACCTAACGACCTAACAACCTAACAACCTATTGACCTAACAACCTAACAACC
>JAKSBD010000084.1 GCA_022361295.1 Bacteroidales bacterium | reverse complement strand
TCCAAAGGTCATCGCCCAATTGCCAGGCTGTATTAACTACTTTATTACCCCAATTGATTGTATAGCGGGTTAAATGAGCAATGGTTTGTTTCTTACCCATGCTCATGGCTGCCAGTTCAGTTTCCTTTTGTTTGCCAAATATCTCTTTCTGTAAAGGTAACAGCACCTTATCCACATCATGGCGTGCATCGTTCCATCGCAGGCCGGCCAGGGTACTCATGCGGTTAAATGCCCACCAGGCAGAGTTGCGGCTAAATCCATTGCGCCCCGGTGCTTTATAGGATTCAGGTAAATCACTCACACTGCAATAGATTGGAATATACACAGAGGTAGCAATATTATCCTGTGCCATCCATACCAAACCACCAATCTCATCAGGTAACCAGTCGCGGCTTTGCGTAATGGTGCCGTACATGGTATACCAGCGGGCTATGGTACGCTCGCCTAATTTACCCCAGCCACCATGGATATTGTGTAAGTCGTATTTGTCGTATGGCATAAACGGGTTGGCATACGGATGCGGAATTGTATCACCTTCTTCTGTCACTTTTTTAAGGTGACCCACCATATCGTAAGGCGTGTGTTCATAATAATCTTTAAACACTTCAATCATTTTCTCCAAAGTCACTTTATCATCCGGCTTAACCGAAAATGGGTAATCAGTAGCTTCAGGGTCCAGGTCTAACGATGGAGCCATCATGCTTAATGCGCGCCATTCACGACGACGTGCAGCCATTGATTCGCGTCCTTCAGGAGCATAGGCATAAGCAAACTTAAAATCCTCTTCTTCCGGAATCCACCAGGCACTGTCTTTGGCTAATTCAAACAAGTTGTCTGAATATAAAAAGTTACCGGCATCAGCCGTATCTACCTCTAAAATACGGGCAGCATTAGCATTAACACTTACATGATTATCAGGTACGCGTTGCGCTACCCAAATAGCACCTACTTTACCTTTCCCGGGACCAACAATCTCCAGGTGCCACACTTCTTTTTTGTCTGCAATAGTCAGGCATTCGCCCCAATCGCGATAACCATATTCTTTTGTTAATTCATCCGTCAATTTTATGGCTTCCCTGGCTGTAGTGCATCGCTCCAGCATCAATTGAATCAGGCGTTGACAATCTATCAAGCCTTCTTCAGAAACCAATGATTCACGACCACCGAATGTAGACTCGCCAATGGCCAGTTGCTTGGTATTCATACAAGGGTAGGCTGAATTGATGTAGCCATATGTATTGCGTACCTGTGGAATGCTTCCCACAGGCGTATGCTTGTATGCCGGCATCTTGCGTGTGTCATCTTTTTCGCGGGAATACATAGTTACTTTATCACGTCTTCCGTGTTTGCGGGCCGGAATAATATTCATCCATGAGCGTGTACGGTGACTGTCATCGGTGTGTGAAGTCATTACAGAGCCGTCAAAACTGGCTTGTTTTCCTACAGTAATAGTTGTACAACCTTCCGGTACGCCACCTTCCCAATCGGCCTTAATTTGTGCGGTCAGCCACTGTGTTGTTCCTATCAACAGAATGGCAAAAGCTATTCTAATATTCATTGGCAATTTTTTTTCGAGATGTACAAAAATATAAAAATGAACGAGGTCATACGTTGAATTAAGGTCTTTTATGGTTTCAAAAAACAAATCCGCCCCTCAAAGTATCGGCATACATTTTAAAAACTGATTTAATAAAAAGGAGTTATGAACCTTTGAGGGCAACAGTTCGGACTATTAAAGCATCAGTTTATTACTGGTTTTATTTCAAACTTCCTCCGAGGTTTCTTCAAAGTTCCTTCAAAGTTCCTTCGAAGTTCCTTCGATGTTTCTTCAATGATGATTGACCAAATATTGACAAAACTATGATTAATCATTAAATTAATTACGAAGAAATAGTGAAGGTGTTTTTAGGTTGAAAAGACTCCTGTATGTTTAATTTTAAAAGGAACAAAATGGCAGAAGTAAAGAGTGGTATCAATGGAGAAGTAAGAGGTAAAGTAGGTAATGCTATTTTTTATACGATGTATGGAAAAAACATAGTTCGTTCATTACCACAGATCAACAAGGATAAAAAACCATCGTTAAAACAGCAACAGCAGCGACAAAGGATGACCCTTGTGCAGGAATTGTTAAACCCCTTAAAAGAGTTAATAAAGATAACTTTCGCAACCGTTGCAGAAAGCAATGCGCCCTATCATGTGGCCAAATCTTATAATATGCGTCATGCCATTACAGGGGAGTTTCCCAACCAGGAAATTGACTGGGCAAAAGTATATGTCAGTGCCGGATCATTAGAGAAGCCTTCTGAATGCAGGGTGCAAAAAGAGGATGGTGGATTACGCTTTAACTGGACCAATGGAGAAGGAAAGCATAATGATACTTTAGTCGTGATGGCTTTTAGTCCGGAAAGTAACAGTGTAGAATATCGTTTTACCGGCGAATTAAGACGTAAAGGAGACTATTTTTGGGATATGGCCATACAGGATATGCCCATGCATGTTTGGCTGGCCTTTCGGAGTCAGGATGAGACAGATATAAGCGATAGCTTATACCTGGGAGTGATCTGAGGAATATTTACATTATTAATCTCATCATCAGAAATACAGTCCTGTTCTGATTTGTCGTAGATGGAGAGAAGGTAAATCACTTCGTCCAGCGTCAGCACATAAGAAATAACACTGGCGCCGCCTGCTTTACCTTTTCCTTTACTGGCAATAGCCATGCGCAATTTATAAACACTATTGCCTTTGTGGGGTCCTTTCGTTGGGTCTTTTAACAATTCATTGGGTAAAGCGATAAGGTCGCTTTTGGGGGAGCGGTGCTTTTTGGCAAGCTTCTTAACCTCACGGTTAAAGTTGTACTTAATTTATTTTTGTCCATATAAATAATCTGCTGCTGCTTTTGCCATTTTATTTTTATTATGGCCTACGCCAGGTATTATTTCAAGCTTCCAATTATATTTCATTCCAGATTTTTTTGATAATTCCTTACTGAAGTTATAAAAATTCTTACCTCTATCAAGACGATTTGTTCCTTGTTTGTCGGCAGTTTCAGACCTTAACATTTTACCTCGTGTTTCCAAATCATTGTCAAGTTCTCCAAGAAATAGTACGAGGTTTTTTTTGAAGGATTTTTTCACTTCCTTTTGCTGTATTCCGACATTTTTCATTCCAAAGGGAAAGCTTGTGTTGTAATCAGGAAGCGTATATGTTCCTGCATTCGATGCAAGTATTCTATCTGCTTTTGAATTAGGATACAATAATGCAAGTCGATGCAGTATTTGCCCTCCGGCAGAATGACCAAACATATCATATTTTCTTTGTTTTGATTTTGTGGCCTTTTTAACGAGTTTAAAAATTCTATCGAAATCATTAAAAATCCAATCTTCTATATTTTCGTTTAATTTGAATTCAATTACGTTTTCGTCAATATGTACTTGATTTGTGCCTTTTTTAAAAGAAACTCCTTTTGATAAATCTAGGTTTTTGACAATTCCTCCAAGGTGATAATCTCCATAATGGTATTCTTTTTCGGGGTAGGAGGGTGAAATAATGAGAACACTATATTTTTCGGATGCTTCAATCCAAGAGTCTCGATAATCATCTCCGTTTCTGCCAGCACCAGGAATAACAATTAGAATTTCAGAGCTTCTGGTGAAGTTCGCAGGCCTATGATAGAAAATGGTGATTGAATCTGCTCTATGCTTACCAATTCCGTTGATTTTAAAGGAACCAGACCCTTCATTAATAGTGAGGTTCTGAGATACCGTAATTTGAGTAACTAAAAACGTAATAAGTATTAGTAAAAATCTTTGTTTCATTATTTTGTTTTAATGTTTGCTATGGGCCTGCTGCTGCATGTGGTATATTCGCTTTCTTAATTTCTATTTGGCCGCGCAGGAGTGAAACTCCCTAAAAAAACACGGCAAGGCATGCTTTATTGCGGTTTGTTGGCACACGTTTATTATATTGGGTTATATTCAATAACGTAACTTCTATCTTCGTTCAAGTCAATGTAATAATAATGCAGTTTGTCTGATTTAGTAAATTCTCCATTCTTGTCTGAATCTTCTGAGGTGATAAAATAAATTCGATTTTGAACTTTCATTAGCTCCCAATCAATGAGCTCTTCCAATTCAGGTGTGAGTTTTTTAAAATTTTATCCATCTACATCACTGATATAAAGGGATTCAATATCGTCATCATCTAACCTTTTGTCCCTATTTGTGTCTTTGTCTGTAATGCTATATATAAGAACCTTAACATCACACGAGTTGTGCTTTTTACCTATAAATGAAAACTCTCTAATTTTTAATTGATTGTCTGTTAACTGGTAAAAACCAGATGAATCAATATGTTGAAATTTCAAGTTGTCTATATCACCCGAAACAGAGTTCTTACTTTTATAAAAAAAAACCATTCCACTTGAGCTTGAGCTATATGAACTCATAAATGCTTTTCGTCCATTTACAGTCGGCTTATATTTTCCAATGGGGTGAATTAAGTAATTTGTATTGTCAAAATGAATTGGAAGTCCAGCAACTTTAATCGCTAAGGTATCTACTAAAACTTGGTTAGCTAGTGAGTCTAATTGGTCATTATATACAACTTTAGGATTTGATTCGTAGCAGCTTGTTAGTAGTCCGAATAATAAGGCAATTACAAAGATTTTTTTCATAGTTGTGGCGTTTTTATGTGTGCTAACGGTGAGTATATGCAAAGTAGGCGATTGCGGACTTCAAACCTATCAAACCGTTACGATTTTGTAGCGGGCTACAACCGTTGAATTTACTAATAATTCGCCTATTTTGTATATACATTGTGTGTGCCGTATTTAATTGATTCTAATGTGGTACCAAGGAATGTCAAACAATCCAGGTCTCAATATTATTTCAATTTTATCATTCTCTTTGAGTTTTGAATATTGATTTCTCGTTACCCGAACTTCTGTCTTTTTTCCTTTACCATTCCAGTCTGCAATATTTATTTTGTATGTTTTTGAATTCTTACTCTCCGATATTTTCTTTGAAATAATACTTGATTCATATGTTTCATATGGTCTATTGTCAAAAGTGCAATTGAGCTGAATAACTAAGGCAAACATAAAAATGCCTATTGCTATCGAATAGAACGGATAAATAATTAGCTTCTCAGTCTTACTTTCTCCTTTAAATTCATCTTCGGAATACTTAATAAGCAAGTACATTATTCCACTTGTCAATATAATGATTGGTAACCAAACATTTAAATAACTAAAAATGTCATAGTCAGTTATTGCTCTAATTAGAAGCACAAGTGGTGGCATAGAAAGAGCTGAATTCAAAGTAGGGTGTGGAGAGTCATCATCCGATAATACGTGTACAAGTCCTTTGCTTTTAACAATAATACCTAAAGCAATAATTGGAATCACAATATTTAAGATTGTCAACAGTTCATAAAATTTGGGATAAAACCAAAGAGCAAGTGCAAGTACTAAAGCAATCCAATTTAACGGTCTTGTGATTTTTTGAATTTCTTCAATCTGGGTAATTATTTCATTTTTATTCCTTCCGTACTTTTTATTCGTTAAAAGGTTTTTCACTTCTTTCTTTTTATCAGCTTTATCAAGGTCTTTAAAGTTGGAAGTTAGAAAGTTTCTCAATTCATAGGTGTCTGAAAAGTACTTGGTTACAATAATTGCTTTTTTATCATTATTTGGGATTAAATAAGTATAATTTTCATCAATCCTAAATCCTTTAATTTCATCAAATCTCAAAATCCGAATAGAGAATATTCTGGTCTTAATAAATTGCTTGTCTTTTATTACAAGCTTTGTCTTTACTGCTTCAATTATTGACATTATCGCAGCAAAAATTAAAATGAATGACAGTCCGAGTAAAAATAATTTCCCTGTCAATCCATAGTCTTTGAGAAATGGAATAAAACCAATATATCCAAAACCGCCAATCAGAATAGGAGCTACAATATAAGTTAGAAGTTTTAGCTTATTTGAAAATTTGTATTCTTTCATTGTCAATGTTCTTGCTGGCTTGTTTTATACGGCACACAACGTTCACTGGATGAAGCTTGCGGAGATTTAGCGAACCAAACCTTTTATTTGTTTTATCTTTTCATTTTAAAAGCCAATTGAAAATCATGAACACTTATAAAAACAAAACACTTTGTTCATAAATCAATGATTTGGCGGCATTCAATTACCGAGTAGTACTTCATAAAACTCACGAACGCCATATGCTTTATACTAGCGTGTTGCACCCGTATTTTCTATTAGTCCAATTGTTCCAATATGTTTTTGTTAATAACAAGTTGATTGCGTTTAATATCCTTATGCTTCTCAATAAACCTCCAATTTTTTCCGTGATCATAAGATAAGCAAAACATTCTACTTTCTATATGAATTCGATACTGCAACTTAATGGTGTCAAGAATAACGCTTTGGTTAGGGTATTGCTTTTCAAATCCGTTTCGCAACAGTTCTGCTTTGTCTGCCTTTTCTTTGTTAAGAGTCAACTTATAAATACAATCATATATAACTAATGCATACAGAGTGTCATTGAATGAAACTAAATCAGAAACATTTTTCACTTTAAAACTATCAAGTCTTGAATGACCAAATTCATTATGCACAAATTCAAGCTGCTTAACAAGAGTTTCTTTTGAGTACATGTCCAAAAATTTAGATGGCATCATGTCAACACATTTTTCAAATTGAGCAGAGTTTGAATAGTCGATGTATTCGTATAGACTTTTCTCCAATGAATTCTTCTTAATTGAACAACTTGTTATTACTTGAACTACAAAGATTAATGTTAGTATCTTCTCTGTCATGTTAGTCTATATGGGTGGCAACGGTCTCGCTTTATGGAACTGTGCTATAATAGCATGTTGGTAACCGTTATTATCTATCTTTCATTATTTGTTCAACATATTTCCTATGGTCCTCATATCCATTTTTCTCTGGATAATCAAGGTCAATCATTTCTCCTAATCCTGTGTCAAAAATTTGCCAACCATACTTTTTAGCTAATTCAATCAATTCATAAAGTCCATGCTCACCGTAAAGGCTAATCATTTTATTACTTGCAAGTTCTCCATCAGCAAAAAAGTTAATAGAATAGTCCTTACCCTTTATTTCTCTATGATTGTCATCTTTGATTATCTCTGTGAATGAACTCTCAAGAATTTGAGTAAAATAAATAGGTTCAAACTGATTCCCATCAACTTCCTCAATCGAGTCAATTTTTTGGTTCGTATTGAATAGAATAATATCCCAACTCATTTTACTTTAAAGTTTTAACGTATAATCTACTTGCCAGAATAGCGGTAATATTACCTGTCAAAATATAAATGCAGCTATTTGTCACACATTTGTAGTAGTATAAAAAATCAGCTTCAACACCTCTTGTTGTCAAAGATTCCATGTATCCAGTAAGCAAAGTGACAATTTGTAAGATCAATAATGTTGCAACTGAATAGTAGATAAAACCATTGGAATTTTTAAAGGATATTGTTTTAATCCATTTTAGAACAGGAAAGTTTATATAAACCAAGAGAAATACTAAAATCCCAAGAAGCAACGCTAAATTCAAAAATTCCCGAATACCATAAATCGGTGAATAAATCAGAGGTTGACCAAATATTAAACAAAGAATCGCTGTCAAGATGTATACGAATGCGAAAGAAAGTCCAAATATTTTTAGTTTTTTCATA
>JAKSBD010000085.1 GCA_022361295.1 Bacteroidales bacterium | reverse complement strand
GATATACTTGATCTTGTTCTTTTTGAAACGACAGTACTTCTTCTTTTTGATTTCTACTGACGGAGGAGTCAAATACCTGATTTCTGATTGATTCTGTGCCATGGTCTAGTTCTCCTTTTGTTCTTTTTTAGTTGATCTTCTTTTCTCTGCATACGCCATTGCGTATTTGTCTAATCTGAATGACAAGAAACGTAGAACTCGCTCATCACGACGGAAAGCGGTTTCGAACTTGGCAATGAACTCAGGATTAGCGTCGAATTCGAACAACTGGTAAAATCCTGTTGACTTCTTTTGAATTGGGTAAGCAAGCTTACGAAGTCCCCAATTTTCTTCATTTACCATTTTACCTCCGGCCTCAACAATCAAACCTTTGAATTTGTCGACCGCTTCCTTCATCTGAGCATCAGACAAAACGGGAGTTAAAATGAAAACGGTTTCATAACGATTTAACATATCTTCTTAATTTTAGAAGGTTTAAATAATCAGGGCGCAAAGATAGAAATAAAAAAATAAGAAACAAAGCAGTAAATTAGTGTTTTAGTTAAAAGACAAAAGGCAGAAGCTAACTTTATTGCTCCTGCCCTCCTTTGTTATATCTTATTCACTGATATTAGTGCTTATGACCTGAGAAATAGCGCATAAACTGCACTCGCTCAAACATCTCAGGATTGGCCGATTTACCTTGACACAAGCGCCCCTTAAAATCAGCTATTGCATTAACATTGCGACGTTCCATCCATGCTTCCAACTCTTTTAACATGGCACCAATCACTTCAGGACCTTCCTTATAAATGGCCGAAACAACTTCAACCGATGAAGCTCCCGCCAACAACATTTTAACCAAAGTGCGATAATCATGAATACCATTCGAGGCAATTAAATCACAACCAGCTTCGGCCGAAGAAACTGAAATCCACCTTAATGTATTAACATAGTCATCAGCACCTGAATATACTTTCCCGGTAATTACCTGATCGTTTTCAATATCATAATCAACCGAAGTAAAGCGATTAAATAATATTAGTCCGTCAACACCGGTATGCGACAAGCGATTAATAACATTACCCAGATTCGTAAAGTAAGGTGCCAGCTTTATCCCAACCGGAATATTGATACGCTCCTCAACTTTTCTGACAATATCAAAATACACTTTTTCAATTTCAGATGCTTCATCATGAATTCCAAACGGCAGTTTGAAAATATTCAACTCAATGGCATCAGCGCCTGCATCTTCAATTTTATTGGCAAACGATACCCATTCGCTGTAACTACTACAGTTAATGCTGGCAATAATTGGAATATCAACCGATTCTTTCGCTTCACGAATCAATGCGACATAGTTCTCAAGGACCTCATTCTTTACCTGATAGTCGTAATAATCGTAAAACTCAAGGTTATTTTCATCCATTCCTAATTGCTGGCCAACCGTTTGCTCAGCTTCAGCCTTAATTTCTTCTTCAAAAACAGACTTCAGAACAATGGCAGCTGCACCTGCACTGGCAAGCTTTTTAATACCTCCTATGGTTGATGCTAATCCTGAACTTCCCACCACAATCGGATTTTTTATTGGAAGCCCTAAATATGTTGTTTTTAAATCTTTCATAATAAGGGTATTTAAGCGTTTAGTTTATCCTGTAAATACTTATGCATGGCAGCCGCTGCATTTCGTCCATCACCCATGGCCAGAATAACGGTTGCTCCACCGCGCACAATATCACCTCCGGCAAACATTTCCGGTATCGAGGTCTGCAGCTTCTCTTCATCAACCACAATAGTTCCCCAACGTGTAGTTTCCAATTGAGGCAATGAGCTTGGAATAAGCGGGTTTGGCGACACCCCAACACTCACAACTACAGTATCAACATCAATATCATATTCAGAACCTTCCATTGGCACAGGACGACGTCGACCTGATGAATCAGGTTCGCCTAATTCCATCTTCTGAACACGTACTTTATTAACGCGGCCACTTTCATCAGCAAAGTACTCAACCGGATTTGTTAAGTTTAAAAACTCAATGCCTTCTTCCTGGGCGTGTTTAACTTCTTCAACACGTGCCGGCATCTCCTCCATCGAACGGCGGTAAATAATCATGGCACGCTTAGCACCCAGACGCTTGGCTGTTCGGACAGAGTCCATGGCTGTGTTACCACCGCCTATAACTGCAACATTTTTACCACTGATAATAGGCGTATCCGTTTGAGGATTGGCAGCATCCATAAGATTTACTCGAGTCAGGTACTCATTGGAGCTTAAAATTCCAATATAGTTCTCACCCGGAATATTCATAAAACGAGGCAAACCGGCTCCACTCCCTGTGAAGAATCCTTCAAATCCTTCTTCTTTTAAATCATCAATAGTGGCTGTACGACCAACAATAAAGTTATTTTCGAACTTAACACCCATTTTCTTGAGGTTGTTAATCTCCACATCAACAATACTGTTTGGCAAACGAAACTCAGGAATACCATACTTCAATACGCCGCCAATCTCATGCAAGGCCTCAAAAACAGTTACATCATAACCGTTTTTCGCCATATCACCAGCAAAGGTTAAGCCAGCTGGGCCACTACCAATAACGGCAATTTTAACGCCATTAGAAGCCGCCACTTCCGGCACTGAAATTTGCCCTGACTCTCTTTCGTAATCAGCTGCAAAACGTTCAAGGTGACCGATTGCCACAGGATCTTTCTTCATTTTAAGATGATAAAAACACTGGGCTTCACACTGCTTCTCCTGTGGACAAACACGACCACAAACAGCTGGCAATGCACTGGTTTCTTTTAATACTTGTGCCGCCTGAAGGAAATCACCCTGCTCAATACGCTTGATGAACTTTGGAATATTAATCTCCACAGGACATCCTGTAATACAGGTTGGATCTGGACAATCCAGACATCGGCGCGCTTCATTAACAGCCTCATCTTCTGTCAGACCTGAATTAACCTCAATATTTGATTTGATTCGCACAGCAGGCTCTACTTCACCCATATGCACACGCGTTAAACCAGTACGCTCTTTATTTTTAAGCAGTTTGCGAATATCAACTCGCCACGACTGCTCTCTTTCCTCTTTTAAATATTCTTTTGAAACAGCCATAACTACTTGTTATCTTTTGATTTTAGATATTCTTGCTCTGCTCCTTTTTCAATTTCTTTATAACCATTCAGGCGAAGCAGCATTTCATCGAAGTCAACCTGGTGAGCATCAAACTCAGGCCCGTCAACACATACGAACTTTGTTTTACCACCAACAGTAATACGACAAGCCCCACACATGCCCGTACCATCAACCATAATTGTATTTAAACTGGCTACTGTTGGCACGTTGTACTCTTTAGTAGTTAAAGCTGCAAACTTCATCATAATCGCAGGTCCGATAATAACCGACTGGTCCACTTTCTCGCGCTCCATTACTTCTTTCATACCATCGGTTACCAGGCCTTTTTTACCATATGACCCATCGTCGGTCATGACGATCACCTCGTCAGAATATTCTTTGATTTGATCTTCAAGGATGATTAAATCTTTTGTACGTGCAGCTAATATAGTGATCACCTTGTTTCCTGCTTTTTTTAGTGCCTCAACAATTGGCAATAACGGTGCTACTCCTACTCCACCCCCACAGGCTAAAACGGTACCCACTTTTTCGATGTGCGTTGCCTCACCTAAAGGTCCAACCAGGTCAGTTATTTCATCACCAACTTCCAGCTCGGTAATGCGTCGTGATGACACACCCACACGCTGAATCACAAGAGTGATGGTTCCCTTTTCAGGATTGGAAGAGGCGATAGTAAGTGGTATACGTTCTCCCGTATCACCAACTTTGACAATTACAAAATGTCCCGCTCGACGGGCTTTTGCAATACGTGGAGCTTCTATTTCCAGACGAACAACATTCTCTGAAAAAAACTCCTTTTCAACAATTCTGTTCATTATTACAAACAATTACTTAGTTAAAGTACCTGAGACCAAAAGGTAGGCCGAGCGTTTAAACTCCTGCCGTTTTTAGAATTTTCAAAGGTAAATATACCGATTGAATAATCCTGAAATAATGACATTAGTTATTCATTTATTATTTACACCCATTCTAAATTAAAGAATTACATCCGTAAATTGAAAATTCACCCCTGCTCAATTTCCGTCTCGGATATGTAATTAGTAAATTGACTATCAGACAAAATAACAAACTTACTCTTATGAATATTGAAGCCTTCTTTAAAATAACCTATGGTTTATACATTATTGCCACAAAAAACGGAGATAAACTTAATGGCTATGTGGCTAATACTGCTTTTCAGGTAACAGCAGAACCTGCTCAAATCGCCATAAGCTGTAGTAAAGACAATCATACATGCCAGATGATACAGAACAGCAAGGTGTTTTCTATTTCAATCTTAAACCAGGAAGCTAAGTCAGAAACCATTGGACTGTTTGGCTATAATAGTGGCAAGGCGGTAAATAAATTTGAACACATCAACTACAAAACTGCAACTACGGGAGCGCCTGTTGTAACAGAAGATTGTATAGCCTGGTTTGATTGCAAGGTGAATAATATGATTGATGTTGGATCACACATCCTGTTTATTGCAACCATTGAAGACAGTGATTTATTAAGTAAAGAAGCCAATCCGCTTACTTATGCCTATTACCATGCTGTTAAAAAAGGTAAAGCACCTAAAAATGCACCAACCTATATTGATGAGTCGAAGCTAAACAGCCAAAATCAGGATGAATCTTCGTATCATAAACACAAATGCCTGGCTTGTGGCTATATTTATGACCCGGCCATTGGCGACCCGGACAATGGCATTGCGCCCGGAACATTATTTGAAGATTTACCAGATGACTGGACATGCCCAACATGCAGCTCACCCAAAGACATGTTTGATGAACTGAGTTGACAGGTAAACATATTTAGAAAGAACCTAAATTAGATTTTACCATCCCCATGAGTAATTGTTTAAGACTTCTATCAATTATCTTTACGACACCTAGCAAAAAAGAATATTATTATTAATCCTTAAAAATGAACAAACAATGGCAAGCTTAAAAGGAACAAAAACCGAACAAAACCTATTAAAAGCGTTTGCAGGAGAATCTCAGGCGCGTAACCGTTATACATATTTCGCAAAGCAGGCAAAGAAAGAAGGTTTAGAGCAGATTTCAGCAATTTTTCTAGAAACTGCTGAGCAGGAAAGAGAGCATGCCAAGCGTTTCTTTAAGTTTTTGGAAGGCGGAATGGTTGAAATTACAGCCAGTTACCCTGCTGGCATCATTGGCGATACAAAAGATAACCTTAAGGCTGCTGCTGATGGCGAAAAAGAAGAGTGGGCCGAATTATATCCTGAATTTGCAAGAATTGCTGAAGAGGAAGGCTTTAAAGAAGTAGCTGTTGCCTTTAAAATGATTGCTAAAGTAGAAGCTCACCACGAATCAAGATATCGTAAACTATACGATAACCTGATGGAAGGTAAAGTATTTGAAAAAGATGGAAAAGTGACTTGGATGTGTCGCAACTGTGGCTTTATTCATGAAGGAACAAAAGCTCCTAACACATGTCCGGCATGTTTACACTCACAAGCATATTTTGAAGTACATGAATGCAATTTCTAGACCGCAGAGTTAAGTAATGGCATTCCGGAGGGCATCATTAGATTGCCCTCTTTTTTTTATGAATTCAAGCTAATAGCCTGAGTTCGACATTTAATTTCGACCTCAGGTTAATATCAAAATAAAAAGCCACCAGGTGCGCAAAGGTTCAACTTTGCATTCCTGGTGGCTTTGTACTTTTCGTAGTCTTATCTTACAAAAGCTGATTCATAATATTATTAAATCAGCTCTGTATATATATACTTCTACAACTATCTACAATTATTAGGCATTGAAATGATATAGGAAAACAATTTCTCCCTCGTATGCAGGCTTTCTGCTACCTTCGATCTCCAATTTAATACCAATATTTGCACGCGTTACTCCTCGCAAGTTAACAGCATTGTTGACTTTAGCATGCAAACGTACTTTGCTTCCAACTATTACCGGCGCATTGAATTTCAATTTTTCAATACCATAGTTAACCTGCATTTTTAAGTTTTGCACATCAACAATCTGATTCCATAAATGCGGAAGAATTGAAACAGTCAGGTAACCATGAGCGATGGTATTACCAAAAGGCGATTCATTTTTTGCCTTCTCCACATCAGTATGAATCCACTGGTGATCTAAAGTTGCATCTGCAAAAAGGTTAATTTGTTCCTGAGTAAATTCATGATAATCAGAAATTCCAAGTTCACTACCGATTAACTTTTCCAATTCATCAAAACTCTTAATTACTACCTTACTCATCGTATATTCTTTTATTATTTGTCAAATATTTTGCGGCTGCTAATATACAATAGTTCATTTGTTTTTACCCGGATGATCAATGATTATTTCGTTTATTGTAATCGATGCATTATAGCAAACCACCCACACACACCTTAGCTAAAGAACTTTAAACAAAACACTTAAACAGCTATAACACCTTGCCTTTTACCGAAAACGTTTGCAAATCAAGTTGCTGAAAAATCTGATGTGGTTTTATGCATCAGCACATATCCCACACGCCAGAATACACCAAGCCTATTAAGTTGTATATCTGCACATTAGAACCACCAAAGCTTTGCACATTAATCATCATTAGTGATTTGCCCTTTACCGGCACTTAGAATAAAACACTCCTTATTCGTAAATTGCCTAATCAAATTTGCACCTCTACCTAAGTTTTAGGACATTAATATAAATTTCAATTTATGATCAATCGAGCATCATCCATCCTTACAATCCTGATCCTGTTGGTTAGTAGTTTAATCACAGCTCAGAATGAAATTCGCCAATTCAGCTCAGCCAGTTTCAACAATAATAAACTTACCATTCAGGTTTCAGACGGAACAATTATACTAACACCTTATTCCGATTCAAACCTGGAAGTTCTTTTTCTTGAAGACTCTATTGCGCCTTTTCCGGCCAATGCTATCATTAGCAAGCCATACAATGGTAAAATAACTTACAAAGAAACCGAAGATCAGCTTAAACTTTCAACAAACAAATTAACGGCAATCATCACCAAGCAGCCTTTTAACATAAGCTATTACCAATCTGGCGAATACCTTTTCTCTGAGGAAGATGGCTACTTTGCCAACGATAGTATATCAGGTTTCAGGTTTAACCTAAATCAAACAGAGCATCTGTTCGGAGCAGGTGAAAGAGCACTGGGCATGAATCGCCGTGGCCATCGACTGCAGTTATATAATCGTGCATCATACGGATACGAGACATATGCTGAACTCATGTATTATTCAATGCCGTTGGTGATCTCTTCAGAAAAATATATGCTGGGATTTGATAATGGCGCCAGTGGTTGGCTCGATATTGGCAAAACAGAACCAGACATCCTGCAATTTGAATGTGCCGGTGGTCGTAAGAGCTATTTTGTTGTTGCCTCAGACACATGGGAGGGCTTAATGAGCAACTTTACTGAACTAACCGGAAGGCAACCAATGTTGCCGCGATGGGCTTTGGGTAATATCTCTTCTCGCATGGGCTACCACTCACAACATGAAGTAGAATCTGTTATTGACAAATACGCTGAAGATAATATCCCGCTTGATGGCATTGTACTCGATTTATATTGGTTCGGTCCTGACGTGCAGGGTCACATGGGAAATCTGGAATGGGATCGCGACTCTTTTCCTGAGCCAGAATTAATGCTGAAGCGTAATAAAGAAAAAGGTATTAAAACCGTATTAATAACAGAACCTTTTATCCTTAAAAGCAGTGGTAAGTATCAGGAATGTGCCGAGCAGGAACTTTTGGGCACAACAACAGATGGCGAACCTTATATCTTCGACTTCTTTTTTGGCACCACTGCTTTACTTGATATATTCAAACCCGAAGCTCAGGAATGGTTCTGGAACATCTATAAAAAGCACACACTAAGTGGCGTTGATGGCTGGTGGGGCGATTTAGGCGAACCTGAAGTTCACCCCGACGATCTTTTGCATGTTAACGGACGTGCTGACGAAGTACATAATTTATATGGTCACGAGTGGGCAAAAGTCATTTACAATGGTTTCGAAAAGGATTTCCCTGAAAGGCGACCCGTTACACTGATGCGTGCTGGTTTTATCGGTTCTCAACGCTATGGCATGATCCCCTGGTCGGGTGATGTTAGCCGTTCGTGGGGAGGCTTGCAATCTCAAGTTGAAATATCCTTGCAAATGGGTATGCAGGGACTGGCATACATGCACTCCGATTTAGGTGGCTTTGCAGGAGATTACAGAGACGATGAACTATATACACGCTGGCTGCAATATGGCGTCTTTCAACCTGTATACCGAACCCACGCACAGGAAGATGTCCCACCAGAACCAGTTTTCTGGCCAGACAGTACCAAAAACATAGTCAGGGAATTTATCAACCTGCGTTACCAGCTTCTCCCCTACAACTATTCGTTAATGCACGAAAATAGTACAACGGGCATGCCTATGATGCGTCCGTTATTTTTTAACGATGACAATCCTGAACTGTTTGATTATACAGGTGCCTACACCTGGGGCGAATCATTCCTGGTTGCTCCTGTAATAGAAAAAGGCATTAAAAGTCAGAGTGTTTATTTACCTTCTGACTATGTGTGGTATGATTTCTTCAATGGTAATCGTTATGAAGGCGGGCAAACGATTGAAGTTAATGTCGATATAAAAACCATACCGGTATTTGTTCGTGCAGGATCATTTATTCCTATGATTCCTTTAATTCAAAACACTGAAGAATATAGCTCAGAGAAATTAATACTGCACTATTACCACGATGAAACTGTCCTTCATGGTAACGGTTATTTATATGACGATGATGGGAATTCAAAAAACAGCCTTGCGTCAAACCAATCGGAAACCATAGCTTTTGATTGTTATAACAAAGGTCAACTCACCTTTAAGCTAAGCCCTGAACAAAATCAGTATGAAGGAATGCCTGAAGAGAGACACATCGAATTAGTGGTGCACAATTTCAACCGTAGCACAAAACACATTACCATTGGTGACACAAAATATAAAGTCGGAAAATCGCCGGCCAAATTAAAGAAATACGATGAAGGAGCTGCTTACAATAAAGAAACAGGACAGCTTCTTATTAAATTCACATTGGACAACACCGCCAAAACAATCATAACAGAATAGATAAATCAAATAACACACTTTAGATAATTAAATTCATGAGAAGATTCTTATCATTAGCAGCAATGCTGGTCGCCCTAATAGCCTGCCAGCAGCAAAAACCACAGGAGGTGGTAAGCGAAACAAAACAGAAAGCTGTAGTTTACCAGGTATTTACCCGCTTATTTGGAAACACTATCACGACCAACACGCCATGGGGAACTATTGAAGAAAATGGTGTAGGTAAGTTTAATGACTTTAATGACAAAGCATTAAAGTCATTAAAAGAGCTGGGTGTGACACACATGTGGTATACAGGCGTTCCTCACCATGCTGTTATTAATGATTATACGCAATATGGTATTTCCAACGACGATCCGGATGTTGTTAAAGGACGTGCCGGTTCGCCATATGCAGTAAAGGATTATTATAACGTTAACCCCGATTTAGCAGTTGACCCGGCCAATCGTTTGGCTGAGTTTAAAGCCTTAGTGGATCGTACACATAAACATGGAATGAAAGTACTGATTGACATTGTGCCTAACCACGTTGCACGTCATTACGAAGGCAAAAACAACCCTGAAGGTGTTGTTGACTTTGGTACCAATGACGATACATCAGTTGAATATGCAATTAATAACAACTTCTATTATATTCCTGGTGAAACCTTTAAAGTACCTGCTCCTGAAAACAATTACAAGCCGCTGGGAGGCGAAGAACATCCTTTAGCTGACGGTCAATTTGATGAAAACCCGGCCAAATGGACAGGTAATGGTTCACGATTAGCTCAGCCAGGCTTTTATGATTGGTATGAAACAGTAAAGATTAATTATGGTGTTCGTCCTGACGGAACCAAAGACTTTCCTGAATTACCTGAAGGATATGATGAAATGGACTGGAAAGCTCATTTTAACTACTGGCAAAACAAAACTTTACCCGACTCATGGATTAAGTTTCGTGACATTGCCCTATACTGGATTGAGTTTGGTGTTGATGGTTTCCGTTTTGATATGGCTGAGATGGTTCCTGTTGAATTCTGGAGTTTTATGAATTCATCTATCAAAAATGCTAATCCTGAAGCCTTCTTACTGGCCGAGGTATACAATCCAAGTCTATACCGCGACTACATCCACAAAGGTAAAATGGATTACCTGTACGACAAAGTAGAGCTTTATGACACCTTGAAGCATATCATGCAAGGGCACGGATTAACCGATAACCTTCCGGCTATTCAGGAAGGCCTGAAAGACATTGAACACCACATGCTCCACTTCCTTGAAAATCATGATGAGCAACGAATTGCAAGCCCTGAGTTTGTTGGCAACGCACAAAAAGGCAAGCCGGCAATGGTTGTTTCAACAACCATCAGCACGGCTCCAACAATGATTTACTTTGGACAGGAAGTTGGCGAACCAGGAGCAGAAGACGCCGGTTTTGGAAGCAACAGTCGTACAAGTATTTTCGACTACATTGGCGTGCCTCATCATCAGCGCTGGATGAATAACGGTGCATTTGACGGTGGTCTGTTATCTGATGAAGAAAAAGCATTAAGAGATTTCTACAAACGCTTATTAACCTTCTCAACTAAAAGTTCTGCTTTGATGGGCGAATATGCCGAAATTCATAGCTTCAACAGGGCTAATACAGAAGGATATAGTGATAAAGCATTCAGCTTTGTACGCTGGAGCAATGATGAAAAACTAATTGTTGTATCAAGCTTTAAACCCTCTGACGTAGCTTCTTTCGCATTAAAAGTACCTGCTGAAGTAATTAAGACATGGGGCTTAACAGACGGTGAGTATACGCTTGAGGATGCCTTATATGGCACAACCAACACCATGGTTGTTAAAGAAGGAACCGGAGTCATCAAAACATCACTAAAACCTTTGGAATCTTTTATTTACAGCATTAAATAAAATTTATCGGGGAACATACTTAAAGGCTAAGGTTTCGGAATAGAAGTTGAAACCTTAGCCTTTTTTATTTTCCTGAAATCCCCTTTCAACAGGTACCAATCCATAATATTAAGTTACTTTTGAAAGAAAAAATGCAGTTGAAACCTAACACTTACAGTCCAACTGAAGAAAAACTAAACATATACAGTCACCTAATCGGCATTCCACTTGGTATCATTGCACTTATATTCCTGCTCTTTAAAGCTTCCAGCCCACTAATTTTCACGGTTTACCTGGTATATGGCTCATGCATCATTGCCATGTTTACTGCATCTACTTTATATCATTCAGCTAAAGAAGAATCAAAAAGGGTTAAGCTGAAGGTTTTTGATCATTGCGCCATCTATTTAATGATAGCCGGTTCATATATACCTTTCCTGGCATTAGGCATTGGCAATAAGATTGCCTATTGGATGCTTGCTGCAGTATGGCTTTTAGCTATTGCCGGCATTATTCTCAAACTATTCTTTACCGGTCGTTTTAAGCTCGTATCAACAATCAGTTATGTATTGCTTGGCTGGATAGTTGTAATAGCCAGCAAATCACTTATTGGCGCTCTGTCTTCATCAGCCTTACTTTGGTTATCAATTGGCGGAGCATTTTACACCCTGGGGGCTGTCCTTTACCAGATTAAACATATTCCTATGAATCATGCCATCTTTCACTTTTTCGTGCTGGCCGGTGCATATGCTCATTTCCATGCGGTTTATTGGTATATTTAGGGATGTGGGGGTGTGAGATGTGGGGATGTCCAATATTAAATTCATGACCGCCACTTTCCCTCCAGTTGAAGTTCATTACAATTAAAACAGCTATAAAATAACAATAATATAGATATGTGAATACAGAAACGCATTGAAATAAAATTGTAGAAACTAAATCAAAAGATCATTCAATACTGATTTAAAATCAGGAAAGGCAAAGTGAAAACCTTCACGTTCCAGTCTTTTGGGAACAACTTTCTGACCAACCAGCAACATCTCTGCTCCTTCGCCATAAAGTAATCTTAGTGCTGCTTTGGGTACAGATGGCAAGAGTGATTTACGTGTTCGCTGCTGTATAGCCTCAGTAATCTCAAGATTAGATATCATTTGCGGAGCAACCAGATTATAAATTCCATGCGATTCTTTTCGTTTAATCAAATACCAAAAGGCGCTTAACACATCATTTAAGTGAATAAAAGGAAACACCTGATGTCCATCACCCAGCTTGCAACCTAAACCATATTTAAAAGGTCGGGCCATTCGTGAGAAGGCTCCTCCTTCATTACCAAGTACAACGCCCATTCTTACGATACAGAGACGCACATTATCCAGTGTCTGTGCCCTGAAGGCCTTTGCTTCCCATTGCTGACAAACCTGCCCCAGGAAATCGTCTGCATAATTAGTAGAGAATTCATCATGTACCTCATAGCTATCGTAAATACCAACTGCTGAACAAGAAATAAATACATCGGGCTTGTTGGCCATGTTATGGATGGCTTCAACCAAACGTTCGGTCGTTTTAATACGACTATTTAAAATCTCATTCTTATAGGCTTTGGTCCATTTTTTAGCAGCTACAGGAGCCCCAGCGAGGTTAATTACTACAGAACAGTCGGCTATTAACCTGTCCAACTGACCACTACCCTTCCCAAAATGATGACGTTTAAGACGAATAACTTCAAACCCATTGCATTCGAGGAAATTACATAATGCTGTTCCTATAAATCCTGTTGCACCACTTATTGCAACTTTATGATGTGGAAGGCCCTGAGGCATAACTTTCTTTACTTTTAAAATTCACATTCTTCAATCAGGATTTATTCAATAAGTCCTGTAACTCCTCATCTGTCACACCCATTTCCATTTGTCCTTTACTAAAAAACGAAATACGCCCGGTTTCCTCAGAAACAACAATGGCATGCGCATCAGTAGACTCAGTAATTCCCATGGCTGCGCGATGACGTAATCCAACACGCTTAGGCAAATCGGTATTTTGAGAGACAGGCAGAATACATCCTGCTGCTTTTATTTTATTTCCGGTTATTATAACAGCTCCATCATGCAAAGGGCTGTTCTTAAAAAAGATATTTTCGAGCAACTGGGTTGATATCACCCCATTTATCAGTTCTCCTGTTTGCACATAATCAAGTAGCTCCGAATCTTTAGTAATAACGATCAGGGCACCTGTTTTTGTTTTTGCCAAAGACACACATGCCCTGACCACAGGTTTATTATAAATCGACATCATTCCTTTCGACTGCGACATAAACACTTTTTCCATTGAAAAGCGATTTGACACATTGTAGCGCGATCCAAGCAACAAAAGAAATCGTCTGATCTCTTGCTGAAACACCACAATAAAAGCAATAACTCCAACATTTACAATATGATCGAGGATGGTAGAAGACAGCTCCATCCCAAAAGTTTTTATCAACACCCAGAAAATGACAAAGGCAAAGATGCCAAGCATGATATATAGCGCCACCGTTCCTTTGATTAGCTTATAGACGCGAAACATCAGGTAAGCCACCAAAACAATGTCGACCAAATCAATAAATCGTATATCCAGAAATGTCATTTAGTAATCAGGCTTTTTTTAGTTGACGCACTAAATTAATACATTCTACGGCTTCTTTGACATCATGCACCCTTAAAATATTAGCCCCGTTCAATAATGCTATGGTATTTAAGGCCGTTGTTCCATTCAGAGCCTCTTGCGGAACAATATCGAGTAATCTATATATCATCGACTTACGTGATATCCCAACCAACATAGGCAGGTCAAACAATTCAAATTGTTTTAATTCACGTAAAAGTTCATAATTATGCTCTAGAGTCTTACCAAAACCAAAACCCAGATCAAGAATGACATCTTTGGCACCATAAGCCCTTAGTTTTTTTAACTGTTCAGCAAAAAACAAACTGATATCTCCAATCAGATTATTATAAACAGGATTTAACTGCATATCCTGAGGGGTTCCCTGCATATGCATTAATATATAAGGCACTCCCAATTGTCCTATCATTTCAAACATATGCTCATCCATCATACCGCCCGAAATATCGTTGATAATATCAACTTCAAAGTCATTAACTACCAATTGACTGACTGATGCACGGAAAGTATCTACTGATAAAATAGCATCTGGATGTCTATTACGTATCCAGGTTAATGCCTGTGTGAGTCGTTTTACTTCCTCCTCTTCCGAAATATGTGTCGCTCCCGGTCGTGATGAATAGGCTCCAATATCAATTATTCTGCCTCCTTCACTTAATATTTGCTCGCATCGTTCTTCAATATCCTTTTGCAATTGATATTTCCCGCCATCAAAAAATGAATCAGGTGTAATATTTAAAATGCCCATTGCTATAGGCTCAGATAGTTCAATTAGCTCTCCTTTTATATTGATTGTATGCATTCTCCCTTTTTTTATGGCCTCATCTAAAATTATTTAAACATGATGTGCCTAAAATTGTTAATTCTCTTACAAAGCTATAACAAAATATTAGCACGCCACCAGACAAAATGTATTTGGTTGAAGATTCAACCGTATGTGAAATTAAGTATTAGTCAGATTTATTAACAATTAAAGCTAGTTTTATTAAATAGAGAATTTTTTCATTAAATAGAATCGATTATATAATTTTGATTTTCATAGACATACAACCTCAACCTCATTTACTAACAAACGTTAAAGCCCCAATTTTTCAATGTAGGGCTAAATAAAGTTTTATATTTGCGTGTGCAAAAAATTAAACACTATACAGGGGAAGTGTTAAGTGTTGACAATATGCACTTTATCTGGATTTATAGAAATTTGATATAACACTAAATTAATACCTTTTTATTATGAAAGTAACTGTAGTTGGAGCAGGTAATGTAGGTGCAACTTGTGCTGATGTTCTCGCTTATAGAGAAATTGCTAATGAAGTTGTACTTGTTGACATTAAAGAAGGCGTTGCTGAGGGAAAAGCGCTTGACATTTGGCAAAAAGCTCCGATTAACTTGTATGATACAAGAACAATTGGATCAACTAACGATTATAAGAAAACAGCTGGTTCTGATGTTGTGGTAATTACATCTGGTCTTCCACGTAAACCAGGTATGACTCGTGATGACCTTATTTCAACTAATGCAGGCATTGTTAAATCAGTAACAGAGCAGGTTGTAAAGCATTCACCTGAGGCGATTATTATTATCGTATCAAACCCATTGGATGTAATGACTTACCAAGCTCATTTAACATCAAAATTCCCACGTACAAAAGTAATGGGTATGGCAGGTATTTTGGATACGGCCCGCTACCGTGCTTTCTTAGCTGAAGAGCTAAATGTATCTCCTAAAGATATTCAGGCTGTATTAATGGGTGGTCACGGTGACACTATGGTTCCACTTCCACGTTATACTACTGTAGGTGGTATTCCTGTAACTGAGCTTATCGATAGTGAAAAGCTTGATGCAATTATTGAACGCACTAAATTTGGTGGTGGCGAGTTGGTTAAATTAATGGGTACCTCTGCATGGTATGCTCCTGGTTCTGCTGCTGCTCAAATGGTTGAAGCGATTGTTAGAGATCAAAAGCGCGTATTCCCTGTATGTATTAAGTTAGATGGCGAGTACGGTATTAATGACTGCTACCTTGGAGTTCCTGTAATTCTTGGTAAAAACGGTGTTGAGAAAGTAATTGAGCTTGACCTTAATGCTGATGAAAAAGAATTGCTTGAAACAAGTCGTAAGCACGTTCTTGAAGTAATGAACGTACTAGATAAGGCCTAATCTTAAGCTAATAAGTATAGAAGTCAGCAGGCAGAAGCGGTCACGCTGAGCTACCTATTCTTCTATTTACAAGCTTTAAGCAATAAAACACAAAGTTCTGTCATTAATTTGGCAGAACTTTTTTGTTTGTTCGAATCCGAACAGCCCCTTGTTGCAATACCGTTCAAAATTTAGCAGACAAAAAACTCCTTAATTAGCCTTACCACCTATATATCTGACCATTACAAATTATGGCACATATTCTGATATACCATTGGCGTAACAAACAATGGAGGATTTAGAGATGAAAACTACAGTTAACCATAGCCACAAGAACTCAGTAATTAACTACCTGTTTTTCGGTATTGCAGCAAGCATTTTTACTTTGAGTATATTCTTTTCGTATTTTCAGAAAGAAGAAAATGTAAATATTATTAAGGATATGTCATACGTGATCAATTCACGATTAACCAAGCCGGTTTCAACAGCTCCTATTACAGAAACATATGCAACCAATTTAAAAGAATTGTTTGCTGATACAGAAGCTCCTTTAGAAATTGAAGCATGGATGTCACAACCATTTGAAGTTGCCTCAACAAGCTCGACAGCAGCGACAGTTGCAACAACATCAGCATTGACAATCCCTACAACATTTACTGAGAACCCTATTGTTGTTGAAGAGTGGATGACTGATATAAATAGCTGGACAGTAGCTTCGTCCAACACATTTGAAGAAGAAGTATTAAGAGTCGAAAGCTGGATGCTAAGTACCAGCGACTGGGCTGGATTAAGTGATAACAGCGGCTTTGCTTCAAATGAATTTGCTGAAGAGCAGCTTTACATTGAAGCCTGGATGCTTGACCTGAACAGTTGGTCAAAAGTGTTTAACGATGCCGGCTTTGATGAAGCTCCCCTTGTAATTGAAAGCTGGATGCTTAATACAGAAGATTGGATAGCAAACGCTAAATAACCTTTAATATACATTCCTTCATTTAGCCGGACTTTTTATTCCGGCTTTTTTATGTTTTTCTATATCATTAGAAATTGGTTCATACAAAAATCCATAAAACCATTCTAATTGGCCATATAAATTATTCGGAATAGTCGTCCTGAAAGTTCATTAACTTATCTGCATCCCTCTGAAATCTTTCCAACAGATCTTTAGAGAATGAATCAATTATTTTTGCTTCCCCTTCATCTATTCCTTCGCTGGCCTCTGCAATAATTTTCATTGCTTTAATAAACTCTTCATACTGAGGTGCAGGACCGTAACTATGACAAAAGTTTATAACCTTGTTATAGATCTCATCAATGGGCATTGATTTTGACTCTTCATATTCAAATGACCAAAGTATCTCTGATCCAAAACCGTGGTTTTTAAAAAGCTCCTTTAGCTTTTCTTTTTCCTCATCCTGAATCACGCCATCTGCCTTGGCTACTGCATACAGAAGCTCTCCTAAAACCTCATAAAGTCTCTCAATTTTCTTCATGGTATTATTTATATATCAAATTTCAACACTGTTAATACGTACATCTAATTGCAAAAACAATCAGTTTTTAAACTTAAGAATTTTAATCGTAAAGTGGTGTATCTAAAAAAATCTAAACTTTGATAATTTGTCAGGTGATGCATTACAAATAAGTAAATACGATTTATTTAGTACATACTATAATGGTCGTACATATATGCGCCTTTGAAAAATAGAGTATTCATCAAATTCAGCTTATTAATTAGTAAGAAAAAACACGAAAGTGTCTTACCGTAATGTTAAGTCTCATTTTTGTAACCCTGTCCACAATAACCATCATATATTTATCAAAAACACCAAGAACGAATCTACCATAAAACTGGAAATTTATACTATTTAACTACATTGTTTCTTCGAAGTTCCTTCAATGTTCCTTCGAAGTTCCTTCGATGTTTGTTCAATGATGATCGAATAAATATTGATTAAATATCGAATTAATTATCTCGTATATTTGAATAAACATACTATATGGATGTTCACCAACCTATATCTCTCTGTTTATGAACACTACAGAGCTCAACATCCAATTCACGATAGCTATATCTCCCAAAATCCCTTATTTTTTATATACTAAAAATGCGTATTAAAAATTCCAGTTTTTCCCATTCAAATTTCGCATTATCCCTATATCCATCTCATATTATGTATCTAGCTTTGTAACTGTTTAACTTTGTCATTCTTATGCTACTAAATGGTAGCATGAAAATTATTACTGCTATTTACAACACAATTCACCATTCCGTTCTAAAAACTTATTAAAAGCAGAAAGTAAAACGGGAAAAGAAAAGTGAGCTGCTTGCCAATAGATACAATATATCCGATAAAGTTAAACCAACCGTCGGGTACACAATGTGACTCAGGGAGCGAAGCAGTGCCATAAGTCAAAATAATTACTGATAATTAAATAAAATGAAAGCATCCAACAAACTACTTACAATATTACTGGCTTCTCTATTGATTATAGGTTGTAGCGTATTGAAAAATAATAACAAAAGAAATAAACAAAAAGAACTTCACGATGCCCGCGACGGAAAAGTTTACCGTACCGTTAAAATAGGTAAACAGGAATGGATGGCTGAGAACTTAGCTTACCTGCCCGAGGTGCATAGCAATGCAGAATTTAAGAACAGAACTACCGCCGGCTATGGCGTTTACGCTTACGATGGCAATAATGTAAACGAAGCCAAAGCAACAGATAACTATAAAACCTATGGTGTACTGTATAATTGGTATGCTATTGATTCTTGTGATATATGCCCCGACGGTTGGCATGTACCAACTGATGAAGAATGGCAAGAGCTTGAAATATATTTGGGAATGCCGAGCTCAGAAGCAGGCAGTTTGTATTGGCGTGGAACTAATCAGGGTTCTCAGTTGGCTGGCAATAAATGGAGGTCCGGTGATTTATCAGATGATACCAGTTTTGGTTTAAGCGGTTTTTCTGCACTGCCGGGTGGTAGCCGTAAGTACTATAGTGGCACATTTATAAGTGGCACCTATAATGGCTTTTGGTGGACCAGTACACAGTCTGATAGTATTAATGCTTACTACCGTATTGTGAGCTGGGAAAAAAGCAGTATAGCTCGCAACGATAATAATAAGTCGCTTGGTTTTTCGGTGAGGTGTGTAAAAGATTAGCTGCTATGAATTAACAACTAATGACTAACCAAAATGAAAATACTCAACAAACTATTCTTTATGAGATTATTATTATTAAACTATTTGTTTTTGTTGTTTCAACCTTGTAGTGGTCTGATTCAAAAAGAAAGTGATTTTAGATTTAACACTTCAACAGGAACTATCACATACTATACCGGTACAGATGAAGTCGTGGTTATTCCTGACAAAATTGGAGGGGTAGATGTGACATCCATTGGAAATTATGCTTTTTTTAAG
>JAKSBD010000673.1 GCA_022361295.1 Bacteroidales bacterium | reverse complement strand
GAAAAGAAATTGAAATAGAAGATTGAAGATTGAAGATTGAAGACATAGGAATATTAAAGAATTGAGTATTCTTTAATATTTCAGCTTAACAAGGAACATTGAAGATGGAAGGCAGAAGACGAACTTCGGACTAGTAAGAAATATAAATCAAACACAGAGAACTAATATTATAACAACTGCTTCGGACTTACGGACTTCGGACTTATAGACTTCGGACTTCCAAACTTCGGACTAAATAAAATATCATGGAAAAAATCCCGGTTATACATGTAGGTATTCAGTTTAAAGAGTACATAGAATTTACCTTGGCAGGGTCATATGTAACCAGCGCAGGTATTAATCTGAAAGGAAAATATAAGGCGACACGCGTTAATGGTGGCCTTGAGTTGAGTGATGGAAAAGAGAAGATTAGCCTGCCTTCGGGTTCGCTTATTGAGCCTGTTGCTGCAGATTCCTTTTTTACGCTTCATGATGTAACCATTGGGATTAATTTTCACTGGGAACGGGATGAAGATCAGTCTTTTAAAGGAGGCTTGAAGCTGCTGATAGAAAATGAGAAGATAACAGCTATAAATGTGTTGCCTGTAGAGGATTACCTGATGAGTGTTATTTCGTCAGAAATGAGTGCAACATCATCATTGGAGTTGTTGAAGGCTCATGCGGTTATATCACGTAGCTGGTTGTTGGCACAAATTGAAAAGAATCAATCGATACAGGAGGCAGATAATTCATATCAGTCAGTGTTTGAGTCGGATGAGAAATTTATCAAATGGTACGATCGTGAAGATCACATCAATTTTGATGTGTGTGCCGATGATCACTGTCAGCGATATCAGGGCATAACACGATCCACAACAACTGAAGTGGAAGAGGCTGTAATGGCAACACATGGGCAGGTGCTAATGAATGGTGATGCTATTTGTGATGCACGTTTCTCGAAATGCTGTGGCGGTATGGTTGAGAAGTTCGAGAATGTGTGGGAACCGGTTAATCATCCTTACTTACAGGCTTTTGCTGATAATGATGCTGATCCTAAGGGCTTTGATACCGACCTGGTGAACGAAGGCAATGCTGAAAAGTGGATGCTTGGCAGTCCCGATGCCTTCTGTAATACAGATGATAAAGAGGTCTTGAGCCAGGTGTTGAATGATTATGACCAGGAAACCAATGATTTCTACCGCTGGGAAGTTAAGTATACGCAACAGGAAGTAAGTGAGTTGGTGGAGAAACGTACCGGTTTCGACTTCGGTTTAATTCAGGATATGGTGCCTGTTAAAAGGGGTGATTCAGGTCGTTTAATCGAGTTAAAAATCATTGGCGATAAAAGGACTTTAACAATCGGCAAGGAGTTGGAGATTCGTAAGGCTTTATCTGAATCCCACCTGTATAGCTCTGCATTTATTGTTGAGAAGTCGGAGGTTAATGGCGAAATCAATTTTACCCTTAAAGGCGCCGGATGGGGGCACGGAGTAGGCCTCTGCCAGATTGGTGCTGCCGTTATGGGGGCCAAAGGTTACGATTATAATGCTATCTTAATGCATTATTTCAGAGGGGCTGAGTTAAAGAGAAAGTATTAGGGATGGAAGACATCGGAATATTAAAGAATTGAGTATTCTTTAATGTTTCAGCTTAACAAGGAACATTGAAGACAGAAGACAGAGGACGGATGTAGAGCTTACTTCGGTCATCAATGATTAAAAAAATAACTATGAAACAAAAATCTCCATGGGCCTGGGTGCCCTCATTATATTTTGCAGAAGGAATACCTTATGTGGTAGTAATGACCCTGGCTGTAGTCATGTATAAGAAGCTTGAAATTTCCAATACTGATATAGCTTTATATACCTCATGGCTGTACCTGCCCTGGGTGATTAAGCCATTCTGGAGTCCGGTTGTTGATACCATAAAAAGTAAGCGCTGGTGGATTGTTACCATGCAGTTGCTAATAGGAGCAGGCCTGGCGGGTATCGCATTTACTATTCCAACCAATTTCTTCTTCCAGTCTACACTGGCTTTTTTCTGGTTGCTGGCTTTTAGTTCTGCCACGCATGATATTGCTGCCGATGGCTTTTACATGTTTGGAATGGATGATAGCAAACAGGCCTATTTTATTGGTATTCGAAGTACATTTTACCGATTATCGATGATCACTGGTCAGGGTTTATTGGTTTATTTAGCTGGTCAGCTGGAAGAAATGACCTTGTTTGGTAATGATGGTCCGAGTGTTCCTTTAGCCTGGTCGCTGACATTTTATGTTATAACAGGTATGTTCTTACTGTTTGCGCTCTACCATAAATTTAACCTGCCGCATCCGGACGAGGATCAAAATAAAGAGGTTAAAAGCCTGAGTGAAGTCATGAAAGACTTTGGTCATACCTTTTCAACTTTCTTTATGAAAAAAGATATCTGGTTAATAATAGGTATGTTGTTAACCTATCGATTGGGTGAGTCGCAATTAGTGAAGATGGCATCACCATTCTTATTGGATGGCCGGGAAGTAGGAGGTTTAGGCTTGACAACCAAACAGCTGGGTGTTATTTATGGTACCATAGGTGTTATCTTCCTGACAATCGGCGGTATTCTTGGGGGAGTGGTTGCCTCACGCAAAGGTTTAAAATACTGGCTATGGCCAATGGTATTTGCCATTAACCTGCCCAACCTGGTGTATGTGTACCTGTCATATGCCATGCCTGAGTCATTTGTTTTAATAGGTGCTTCGGTTGCCATTGAGCAGTTTGGCTATGGGTTTGGATTTACTGCCTACATGTTGTATCAGATATATGTTTCAGAAGGGGAGCACAAGACAGCTCATTTTGCTTTCTGTACCGGTTTAATGGCCCTTGGTATGATGGTGCCTGGTATGATTTCGGGCTGGATTCAGGAGATGATCGGATATCAGCATTTCTTTATCTGGGTTATCCTGTGTACTATACCAAGTTTTATAATGGTGAAGCTGATTAAGGTTGATCCTGCATTCGGAATTAAAAAGAAATAGGTACTTATGACACAGTCAAAACGCTATCTCGCTCTTGATGTCCTTAGAGGCATAACCATTGCCGGTATGATTCTGGTGAATACCCCCGGGAGCTGGTCGTATATTTACCCGCCACTGAGGCATGCAGCCTGGCATGGGTGTACACCAACCGATCTGGTATTTCCTTTCTTCCTGTTTGTGATGGGGGTGTCCATGTTTTTCTCCTTTTCAAAGTATGGCGATGGATTAGATAAGGCATCTCTGCTAAAGATTGGGAAGCGGGGGCTGTTGATTTTTGCCATTGGCTTGTTTCTAAACTCATTTCCTCAATGGCAGACTGATTTTTCGAAGCTGCGCATTATGGGTGTGTTGCAACGTATAGCCGTAGCCTATGTCTTTAGTTCACTCATCGTTTTATCGTTTAAAAAACGAGGAGTAGTCCTTTCTGCAGTACTATTAGTGCTTGTCCACTGGCTGGCGTTGTATGTTTTTGGTGGCGATGATCCTTATTCACTGGAGCAAAATGCCACCATTGCCTTTGACAGGGCCATTCTGGGTGAAAGTCACCTGTACAGGGGATTTGGCGTGCCTTTTGATCCTGAAGGTATCTTTAGTTCTATGTCGGCCATTGCAACAGTGCTGCTGGGTTATCTGGTTGGTTTGTTAATTAAAAACTCAGACAGGCACAAGCTACCACTTAATTTACTGATGTATGGAGGGGCTCTGGTCATTGCCGGATTGTTATGGAGCCTTGTGTTGCCGTTGAATAAACCACTCTGGACGGGGTCTTACGTTGTTTATACGGCGGGCTTAGCCATGTTGTTGCTTAGCCTCTTGGTGTGGCTGGTTGATATCAGGGCTTATAAAAAGTGGACATCGTTCTTTGTGGTGTTTGGTATGAACCCCTTGTTTATTTTCGCCTTCTCCATCTTGTGGGTAAAGCTATTGGCACGTTTAATCAAAATCAGCGATGTTACTGGCGATGCGCCTATCGTGATGAACGGTTATACAGCATTGTATGAGAAGGTGTTTGTGCCTATTGCCGGGAATATGAACGGGTCCTTACTGTTTGCTTTGGTTCATATTGTTTTCTTTTGGGCAATAGGGTGGGTGTTGTATCGTAATAAGATATTTATAAAGGTTTAAACCAATATGACTTTGATATGAGGTTTGAGGAATAAAATAATAAGGCTCATTTCAATGTGATATTGGTATAACTACATGTTAGCTTGTACTTTTTGTGTTTGTGTGTATTATAATGTAAAAGCCGGCCCGTGGCCGGTTTTTATTTTATCCCAACTGAATTTTTCTAACTAAATAATCTGAAGTTTATGATGAAGTTTTTACTCTTAACGGCTGTGTCAATTGTCATGGCTTATCCGCTGCTGGCGCAACAAATTGAAGATGTGCCCTATTTTTATCAATACAGCAATAGTTATAATCCTGATGGGAGTTGTCAGAATACTTGTATGGCCATGAT
>JAKSBD010000086.1 GCA_022361295.1 Bacteroidales bacterium | reverse complement strand
CGAATCGCTGAATATTAATAATATAGATGGGTTGGATAAAAAGTATAATGTCTTGGTCTTAAATGTGGTAGATGATAATGGTATCATAAGTTCGAAAAATCATTATTTCGAGCCCACTAAAGATCTGCTATTGCCCGAAGCAGATATAAATATTGATATTGCAAATGAAGATGATGGCACCTATTTAAATATAAGTTCCAATGCACTTGTTCGCCATTTGTACCTGTATGATAATGATTCAGAATTAGTACTAAACGATAACTATTTTGATCTTTTGCCAGGAGAAAGCAAAAAGATAAGAGTGTTAAAAGATAGTAAGACAGTCAGTTATGGCGATGTTAACTTTAGGTACATAAGACGTTAACATTTGAACACATGATTTGGCTAAAAAGAACAGACATTTGACATTGAAATAAATCAACTCTGGTCATAAATGAAACTGATCAACCAGAGTTGATTCTTAATAAGTATAGCATTTAGTATTAAATAAAAGGAAAAGGGACACATTACACTTCAATCTTAAAGTACAAAGTATTGATAGGATAGTATTAAAGTTGAATAAGTAATGTGTTTAAATTTGTTAAAAAATCAAAGTGTAATAATTACAATAAGTGAATCAAATCTATTAATTAAAAAAGTTTTTATGAATTTGAATCTGCGATTATTTGGAGTTATTGTTTTATTCCTGATAGCCCATTTGGGTTATGCTCAGGAAAAGACAATAACCGGAACCGTAAAGGATGATACCAATCAACCTTTACCAGGTGTTTCCATTGTTATTGAAGGAACAACACAAGGAACAATTTCCGATGTAAATGGTAGCTTTTCCCTTCAGGTTGAAGAGGGAGATGTTAACCTGGTTTTCTCGTTTATTGGTTTTACAGCTCAGGTGATTAACGTAGCTGGTCAAACAACTGTTGATGTACAGCTAATGCCAGATACAGAGGATTTGGATGAGGTTGTGGTAGTTGGATATGGTACCACCAAAAAGAAGTTGGTGACTGGTGCCAATCTTAATGTTAAAGGTGAAGAACTTGAGGCGCTGAATACTGCAAATGCCCTTGACGCGATGAAAGGGATAACACCGGGTCTTAACATTGTTCAGAATAATGCCCAGCCGGGTGCTGGAACAAAGGTTTATATCAGGGGTATCAGTACAACCGGTAATTCACAACCTTTATACATTGTAGATGGTGTTATTCAAGGTAACATAGATTATCTGAGTACAAATGACATTGAGAGTGTTGATGTTTTAAAAGATGCTGCTTCTGCTGCCATTTATGGTTCTCGCGGTGCGAACGGGGTTATTTTGGTAACAACTAAAAAAGGACGTAAGAACATGAAGGCAACAGTAACTTATGATGGTTACCATGGTTGGCAGAATATATATAAGCGTCCTGATCTGTTAACGGCCCAGGAGTATGTATTGATTAAGGATGAAGCACGTATTAATGATGGTTTACCTCCTTATGACTGGGCTGGTAATGTACCTGACTACGATTTAATTGAAAGCGGGCAGTGGAAAGGAACTGATTGGTTTGGTGAGGCACAGGTTGATAATGCACCAATCTTAAACCATTCTTTAAACATTTCAGGCGGTAGTGAGAAGTCAGTATATTCTCTTGGATTCTCATATTTCAGCCAGGATGGAGTTATGGGTAAACAGTCAGATTCCTATTATAACCGTTTTACAGTTCGTTTAAATACTGAACATGCTTTGTTTTCAAATGAAACAAGGGATATTATTAAAGTCGGACAAAATTTGACTTATTCTAAATCGAAAAGCAACTCTATCAGGACAGGTAATATTTATTGGAATGATGTAGGTAACTTCATTCGTATGCACCCAATGATGTCTGTATATGATGAAAATGGTGAGTATCCATATGCCATTGACATGGATGTTCAGGCATCTAACCCAATTGCTTTAATGGATTATTTAACCAAGTATGGTGAGAATGATAATAATACCATGGTTGGAAATGCTTACCTGGGAATCGAACCAATTAAAGATCTTAAACTTCAATCGCGTATTGGATTTAATATGTGGTGGGGCGGTGGCCGAAGCTGGCGACCTGAATATGACCTAAGTGCAACAACAACGAATGATGCCGACCAGGTTACTCAAAACATGTGGTCTGGTTATTCTTACATCTGGGATAACACAGCGACCTATGATTTCAACGTAGGAGATCATAGTATTACAGCAATGGCAGGTAATAGTATTGAATATACGCCAATTGCATACAATGTAAGTGCAACAGGTAGTGAAACACTATTTAATAAGTGGGATAATGCATATATCGATAATGCACCAACTATTGATACTGCCTCTGGTAATGACGATTTTGGCGCATCAATTATGTCATACTTCGGACGTTTATCATGGAATTTCCAGGAAACCTATATGTTATCGGCCATGCTCAGAACGGATGGTTCAAGCAATTTTGCCAAAGACAACCGCTGGGGAGTTTTTCCATCAGTATCTGCAGGATGGGTAATGAGCAACGCCTCATTTATGGAAAGTGCTTCAGATTGGCTGGATTTCTTTAAAATCAGGGCCAGTTGGGGACAGGTTGGTAACCACGCTATTTCGCCATATTTATATTCATCAACAATTGGTTATTATGATTCTGACGCCGATTATTATAATGCTTCATATGGATTTGGAGACGATAAAGGCGCACCTGGCTCAGCAGTAAGTACCCGTTCAACTGGTTCTTACCCAACCCGTCTTCCGAATAAAGATATCAGCTGGGAAACATCAGAGCAGTTAAACATTGGATTTGATGCTAATTTCTTCAGATCACGGATGCGTGTAACATTTGATTGGTACGATAAGAAAACCAAGGATTGGTTAGTTTGGACTTCTGTTCCTGCTTCAAACGGTATTAGCGGACAAATGGTTAATGGCGGTGAAGTAAGCAATACAGGTATTGAATTATCACTTGGATGGAATGATAATCTTGGTGACTTCAAATACGGAGCTACATTATCCTATTCATACAATCAGAATGAAGTTACTTCTATTGCTAATACTGAAGGAATTATTCATGGTCAGTCAAATGTTTTAAAACAAGGTAGTGGTGAGATGTATCGTGCACAGGAAGGTTTCCCAATCGGTTATTTCTGGGGTTACCAAACTGATGGAGTGATTCAGAATGAAGCTGAAGCCAATGCTTATGTAGCACCAGAAGGAGCAGACAATGCCGGCGAGAAATATTTTGCAGATCAGGTTCCGGGAGACTTGCGTTTTGTTGACCAAAATGGTGATGGTAAAATCAATGATGATGATAAGGTGATGCTGGGGCAGCCAATGCCAGATCATATTGTTGGATTACAGTTGAATTTCGAATATAAAGGTGCCTACCTGAATGTAACAGGTAACGGAGCATTTGGACACCAGATAGCACAATCGTATCAGTCTGGTAACTCAGAGTGGGATAACGCTACTACGGCCATATTTAATCGTTGGCATGGTGAGGGTACTTCTAATAAGATGCCACGCCTGACAGCAAGCCTTCATGAGCGTAATGATTTGTACATCTCTGATATCTTCATTCACGATGCAGACTACTTCAAAATCAGCAATATCACCATTGGTTATGATATGAAGCGTTTAGTGCCTGACTTTGAGGTATTATCAGAAGCAAAACTATACTTCACACTTCAAAACTACTTCACATTCACCAATTACGATGGAATGGATCCTGAAGTTGGTTACGGTCCTGATGGATGGTCTTCAGGTATTGATCTTGGATTATATCCTGCTGCAAAAACAATGATGGTGGGCTTAAACCTTAAGTTTTAATAAATAGACTTATAAACTAAGGCTTAAAAATTAGAAATATGAATAAAATACTTTATATATCGATTATAGCAGCTTCACTAATCTTTATGACAGGATGTGGAGATGACTTCTTGAATAGGGAAAACCTGTACGAGAAAAACCTGGATAACTATTATGAAACGCCTGAAGATATTGATGAGGCCCTGATTGGAGCGTATTCAAGTTTAACCGTGGATGATGGTATAAATCACCCAACTTTATTAGCCAATATTTTATCTGATGACTGCTTCTCAGGTGGCGGAACCGGTGATGCTCAGGCCTGGGATATTGATCAGCAGAAAAACCGTGCGGAAGATCGTTATTTACATATTTATCAGCGTTCTTACGAAGGTATTTATCGTTTGAATATGTTACTTCAAAATTTCGATAAAGCTGTTTATGAAGATGCAACACTTCAAAAACAACACAAGGGTGAAGCACAGTTTTTAAGAGCGTTCTATTATTTCCGCTTAAGCCAGTTATTTGGTGAGGTGCCTCTAAATATGGGTACCGAATTGGCGTATTTAGCTAAGGCAACACCTGCTGAGCTATACACTCAGATTGCAGCCGATTTAAAGGCAGCTATTGAGAACCTGCCATCTGATGAATGGACTGAGGAGTGGGCAAGTGTAAATAGCGGTCGTGTTACTAAATGGGCAGCTGAAGCATTGATGGCCCGGGTATATTTATTCTATACCGGATATTACAATGCCGGCGAACTACCAGGTGGTATTACTCAGGCTAATGTAGTTGCCTGGCTGGAAGACTGTATTGCCAATAGCGGACATGATTTACTGGGTGATTATCGCAGTGTATGGCCATATGCACATGCATTGGATGATGTTGAGTGGCCGGGAGATGGACATAAAGAGACCGTTTGGGCTCTTAAGTATACCAACCAGGGACACTGGACCGGTCCGGGTAACCCAGGTCGTTTGGCTTACAGTAACCAACTGGTTTTATATTGTGCCATGAGAGGTGGTAATGATTACCCTCCGTACGGACAAGGATGGGGAATTGGCCAGATCAGTACTTTGTTGGATGACGCAATGTTAGGTGACCCTCGTCAGGAAATGTCAATTATCGATGTAACTACTGATCCTTCTCTTGTTGGCTCGCATGAATGGGGAGCTTGGCAGTTCAGAGATGAAACAGGATTATATAGTAAGAAATATATGCCAATTATTACTGATAATGGCGAAGGAGCATACAAGGGTATGTACTATAATTTATATGGTGGCCAGGATAGCTATCAGCTTTGGAATATGCAGGATGATATTATTATACGTTTTGCAGATGTGTTATTAATGCATTCTGAATTAACAGGAACGGCTGATGGAATGACAAGAGTAAGAGGCCGTGTAGGTTTGGATCCGCTTCCATATTCATTGGAAAACTTAAAGAAAGAGCGTCAGATTGAGTTGTCATGTGAAGGTTTAAGATACTATGATATTCTGCGCTGGGGCGATGCAAAAACAGCCATTGAAGCGGCTAATGGTTCTCCTGTTAAATTGCTTGGTGTGGATGATGTGTATAGCGTAAGCTTTGATGAAGACAAGGCGTTTTTACCATTGCCTGAATCTGAAGTTAACTTATCACGAGGTAATTTGGTTCAAAACCCGGGTTGGGCGAAGTAATCTGTTTTATCAACTGTGAATTTAAATGAAATAAGATGAAGAAAAATATATTATATATTCTGACTTTGGTCACAGTCATGTTTTCTGCTTGTGATGCAATTGAAGACCGACAATCAATGGCACCTGCTAAGTCAGCCAGTGAACTGGAACAAACTATTTCCGTAACTGTTGAAGGCAATACAGTTAATTGTTCCACTACAAATAAAGATCTAATTGTATTTTGGGAAGCTTCTAATGGCTGGACCGGTTCCGATTTGGAAAATACCTTTGATGCACCTCTTAAAGGAGATTATACTTTAACAGCTACATTCTTTGGAGGCGATGAACGTGTTGAAGTAACTAAAAACTTCACGATAGCAGCCGATGATCCTGAATTTTTCGCACATCCTTACTGGGCACTGATTGCTCAGGATGGTGGCGAACGTCAGAAAACATGGGTCTGGGCCGATGATAACGATTATGCCGGTGGTAATGTTTGGGGTAACGGTGGTTGGAGAGCCAGTCGTAAAGGCGAATGGTGGACAGTAACCATGGATTGGTTTGCCGAAAACAAAGGAGCCTCACCAATGGATAAGTTGACATTCAGTATGGATGGACAATTAAACTTTAATACCGAAATGCCGGGTACCGGACAGCCAGGAACAGGTTCTGGTGCATGGATTATGGCTTTGGGTGGTGAAAATATTCTTGATGATGCTGATGGAGCTGAATGGTCTCAGGGTTCTGTAAAACTGACCGGACACAGTATTCCTTGTGGTATTATTGGTAGTGATGTGATTCAGTATGAATTCTGGATTGTGAAATTGACAGAGGATGAAATGATCCTTTGTGCACCAGAAGGCGGTGCTGGTGCCGATCCATGGAGTGGCGCATGGTTCTTCCATTACAAACGCGAAGGATATGTTTATCCTTAATCAAAATAAGTGGATTTAAAATTTGATTAAGTATAAGTGGGGTTGTTCAGTTTACAGCCTCACTTATTTATTAAAACAGAAGATGATAGCATAATGAGATCAACAAAGCTGCTTATTTCAGTTCTTTTTCTTACCGTAAGTTACTCTGTCGCTAATGCCAATGTATCACTGCCATCTATATTCAGTAGTCATATGGTGCTTCAGCAAAAT
>JAKSBD010000445.1 GCA_022361295.1 Bacteroidales bacterium | reverse complement strand
TACTTAGTTTTATTATCCCTGATGATGTTTAGTATTACAAACTGATTATTTCATACTAAACTAGGAAGACCTATCAAGGGTATTATACTCCTTAAGACATTATAATTCAATTATAGAAACAACATGGACTATTTCTATACAAATGCATCAGGCGCTGAATCTTCGACAACTGTTAATATCATTTTGTTGAATCTCCTATTCTCATACTCCTCTCGTAGCCTAAACCATTACCTATTTGAATTGGTATTGAAAAGTATTTGTAGTAAGAAAGACGACAAGTGAATCTATTTTTTTCAAGCGAATGATTTATTATAATTTGAGATAAATCCATTCAACCACCCTTATTTTACCTCTTCAAAATCAACGTATTCTCCTTCATTATCATCGACTACATGTGATGACTTGTTTTGAGCGTTCTTCTTTACTGTAACTTTACCTTCCTGCTGTTGTGCCTGGCGCTGATAATTAGTGGCAGCATTTTGCTGTTGTTGCTGCATGCGCTCTACTCCCTTTTTCATAAGATAGGGCAATACAAGGCGTCCGATTAGTTTAAACAGGTAATAAAATGTGACCAGAAAAAGTATAGTTTTTGCAAGACCTAATAGCATAGCAATAAAATTTTAATCAAATATAAGACTACTACGTCAATTATCGTGCAAAAGTTAATGGTCTGGTAGTGTTCTGTCAAGTATTCTGGTTTTGAACTATTTTATTGACAGAATGACATAAAAAAAGCGCAAGTAACTGACCTTGCGCTTTCATTACTGAAAATTAAATAGCTTAGCTTTTCATTTTTTCGGTTTCTTCTAAAGCTCTTTGGAATATATCATCTACCTGATGAAGAATTGGATAAAAACCCTCATTATCAATTATATTACGAGCTATATAAGCTTTTAACTCAATCTCAATTAACTGCTTTGATGTTTCATATTCTTCCCTGTTATATTCCACTCCTTTGTCTTTTGCAAAACGGAGAAAATCATATAATAATGCTTTTCTATCAAGATGCTTTTCTATCGCTTCTGCCGTATTGAATTGTTCAAGCTCAGCACGGTTATTATCGGTATACTGCAAAGCATAACGATAAACAATGCCATTCATTCTCAGCTTGAAGAAATAATCAGTTATCATACTTGTATCACGTGGCACAAAGATATCAGGCATAATTCCACCACCTCCATAAACAGTCCGCCCGTTTTTAGTGGTATATTTTAATTCATCATCAAACTCTATACTATCCTGATTAAAGAACTCACCATGCTCATAACGCTTATAGATATCTTCGTAATAATCATCAGTTCCATTTTCGTATGGCTTCTGTATAAATCGTCCACTTGGAGTATGGTATCGAGCCACAGTTAATCGCAGTGCTGAACCATCAGACAAAGGAATTTGCTGCTGTACTAATCCTTTCCCAAATGAGCGGCGACCAATGACCAGTCCTCTGTCATTGTCCTGAATAGCTCCTGCAAAAATTTCACTGGCCGAGGCTGAGAATTCGTCAATTAACACAATTACTTTAGTGTCCTGACAAGTACCGGCACCATTGGCATGAACATTCTGACGCTTTTGTGCCTGACCTTCGGTGTACACAATCAGATCTTTAGCAGGTAAAAACTCATTACAAAGGCGAATAGCAACATCAAGCAAACCTCCTGAGTTACCACGAAAATCAATAATAACCTCCTGGCAATTATTGGCCTTTAGTTTAGCCAGAGCTGTTAAAAACTCCTGATAGGTATTTTGAGCAAACTTATCAACTTTAATGTAGCCGGTTGTTTCATTTACCATATAACTCACTTCAACACTATGAATTGGTATACTGCCACGAGTAATATTAAAATCGATCAGGTCTTTATTTGGCCTGCGAAGTACACCTACCTTAACATCGGTCCCCATTTCACCGCGAAGCTTTTTCATAACATCGGTAGTGGCAATGTTTTTTCCGGCAATAATAGAATCATCAACTGCAACAATACGGTCTCCCGGCAAGATACCTACTTTCTCAGAAGGTCCACCCTGAATAACCTGGATAACCATTACTGTATCATTTTGCATGCTAAACTGGACGCCAATTCCACCAAAATTGCCCTGTAGTTCTTCATTCACTTTGTTCAAATCCTTTGCAGGGATATAAACACTATGAGGATCCAGATCCTTTAGAATTTCCGGTATTATCTTTTCCTCGATACCCTGACGATCAACGGTATCCACATATTCATCCTCGATTAATGTCAGTATTCCATCAAGCTTATTGTTAGCATGAGGATATATCATTAACGGGTTACTGCTTCCCGGGCCCGGAGATTTTATGAAATTACGACCAATAAAAACGCCCAATGCCACTAAAAGTGCATAAAGAAATGGTGTAAATATTTGCTTGCGTGTATTTGACATGTGCTGCTATTTTTTTTCGATGAAAGATCTATTGTTGTGTGTTTCCTAATATTAAACCGTCTTCTACCTTAATGAGTTCATCTTTTATGTGAACAACCTCAATATTAGCTCGTGTTAATAAGTCTAAACCCTCGGTATTGTGGTATTTTTCAGCAAAAACAACTCGTTTTATCCCTGCCTGTATTATTAGTTTAGAACATTCAATACAAGGCGAAGCTGTTACATATAAAGTTGAATTATCGGAACTGTTATTGGAACGGGCCACTTTTGTAATGGCATTTGCCTCGGCGTGCAAGACATAAGGCTTGGTTTTGTTATTACAATCTTCGCACTCATTCTCAAATCCTGATGGCGTTCCATTATAACCATCGCTGATAATCATCTTATCTTTAACAATGATAGCCCCAACCTGACGGCGAACACAATAGGAGTTTTGTGCCCAAATGCGTGCCATGGCCAAATAACGCTGATCCAATAAAAATTGCTTGTTTTTTGATTTATCTTGTTCTGTTTGCATCATTTACTATTGCTTGATACAAAAGTAACAAAATATGCTTCGGACAAAAGTAACTGCCTGAAAAGAATGCATAACAGCAGCTTATATGATTGATGCCATAACACACTCAATGCAAAAGGTTTCGTTGTTTTTTCCTATGAAAGTAATCGATGATGAATAAAATACCTGTAACACAAAAGGGAAGCGTTAATAACAGCACAGGAATCAGACTTTTAATAACTGATTGATTCATCCTGAAGTTATGCCGGAAAACTAAGAACGATAATGCCAGACCAATTATTATCAGTATACTGCCTCCTGTCAGTTCTTTTCGCCAAACGTAAATTAAAAAGGCCAACAAGGCAAAAGAAGGAATCATGTGCATAATGAAATTGCGTATCTGATGCCAGGTACTAAATGTTGAATCAAAAGCGTCTAAAGCAAAAAGCGATATAAATATAACTGTTGCGATGTAGATAAGCCTTGGTGTCCAGTACAATATTTTACTCCGGTTTGCCATAAACAGAAGTTACAACCATAAGCCTTTTCAGTCAATGTGGTTAAGCTCTTTTTAAGGCAGTTTAACAGTTCGAATAGCATGAAAAAGGGAGCTCATATTGAACTCCCGGGTATAAGTGATTATCCATACTTACTTCTTCCTTACCATAAAACCGGCTGCTATAATAAGCAACAAAATAATGATGGAACTAATAGTCGCTAATAACTGTCCTGTGGCGAATGACTTTGGTTCAAACCTGAACTCAATATCATGACGCCCCGCCGGAACCATTACACCGCGCAATACATAATTGGCACGTATAATATCAGCTTCTTCACCATCAACGTAGGCTTTCCACCCTTTATCGTAATATATGTCACTAAACACTGCCAACTGTTGCTGTGGCACATCAGCTTCAAATATCAGTTGGTCGGGTGCATAGGTGCTTAATTGAATATGCCCCATAACAGAATCGACCGAATACCCCTGTACTTTATCGATAAAACGTTTTTCAACTACTGCTGTTGTTTTAAGATCGGTTGTGCCCAAAGCTGCAATTTCTTCATCGGGATTAGCCACCTCTTTAACATCCTTAACAAACCAGGCGTTGCCCATATACGATGGGTTGAATATTGGATTGGCTCCCGGGTTAAAGATGATGTATTTGGTATTCATCATATTGAGCACCGGCATATTTTCCATGGCCTCTTCCAGTTCACCAGGTGTTTGCGCAGTTTGCAGAATACGCATCAACTCCTGCCAGTCATTCATCAGGTAATGATCAGCTACATCCTGATAGCGGCGTAATTTCGCTCCGTGGAAACCGCCTACCGACTTATGCCAGTAAGGTGTAAATCCATCTTTAAACGGATCGCGATAAATCGGGAATACACGATAGTATGCATCCTTATCTTTTAAGATAGCCATATCAGCTTTAGATTGAGCCAGCTCCTGTCGCTCTTTTGACTTTGTTACAAAATCATCGTTATTAAGATAGCGCTTCGACACCCCCCACAGGTCGATAAATACTATCAAGGCAAGCCCCCACATCAGGTAGCGTTTTTGCAGCTTACCCTGGGTATAAAACCAGATAGAGGCCGATCCTAACAAAATAAATACAAACGATCGCCAGGCATCGGACGTTAATAGTACCTGACGTGCCGCAATAAGATTGTTTTCAAGCAACTGATACATTTGAGCATTTTCTCCACCTTGCCTAATCATTCCACCAATTTGCTCTGCTTCCATAGGAGATAAAAAGCTGTAAAACGACGTTGGGAATAAAGCCAGAACTAAACTCACTCCGCCAGTTAGCGCAAAAGCAATGGCAAACCACTTGCTGTCTTTCTTTAACACCTCCGGATTATCCAATAGTGTTTTTAAGCCCAAAAATCCGAGTACGGGCATTGCCATAGAGGCTAGCACCAAAGCCATTTCTACCGTACGGAACTTATTATACAAGGGGAAATTATAAAACATGAAATAGTTGAAGGCCTCGAAGTGTTTACCCCATGCCAGCATAATAGAAAAGACAGTAATGCCAATGAGCCACCAACGCTCTTTGCCTTTATAATAAAAGGCACCTATAAAAAACAGGAAGCAAATTAGGGCACCCGCATAAACAGGACCACTTGTGAAAATTCGACCTCCCCAGTATTGGCTCGACTGACCTACATACTCTTTCAGGCGAGGATCAACCTGTTTCATAGCCTCATCTGAGCTGGCAAGGGCAGCCGATTCACCCCCTACCACATTTGGTATTAAAAGTGTTAGCGTTTCGTGTGTGCCATAACTCCAGCCAAAGGCGTAATCCACATCTAAGCCTGAGTGTTCCTTTTGACCTTCTTTAGCAGTTAATTCCGATGCACCACGAATGGAATACTTACCGTATTCGTAGGTGGTCCAAAGATTGGTGATATTAGGCAATAGAGCCAGCATGGCTGCAATAACTAAAATACCGGTTGTTTGAACAAATGGTTTAACGGCGTTTTCTTTAATGGCATAAATCAAGCGCGAGATAACAATAAAACCAACCATAAAGGCCAGATAATAGGTTATTTGCACATGGTTATAAGCAATCTCCATTCCCAGTGCTACAGCAGTAATCACACCGCCTATAAACCTGTTTCGGTTATAGGCAAATAAAACACCGGCTACAACAGGTGCCATCAAGGCAATGGCATAGGTTTTAGTAATGTGCCCCGCAATGATGATAATAAGGTTATAGGAACCAAAAGCAAAGGCGATGGCACCAATAACACTGAGCCAGTGGTCGACTTTCATACTTAACAAAAGCAGGTAAAAGCCCAACATATATAAGAAAACAATTGCTACTGTTTCGTATGGTAAACCTAATCGTGTTGCTTTGTTCAGGTAGCTGAAAATGTTCTTCGATGAATCGCCCTTAATCTGATAGGCAGGCATACCACCGAACATTGAGTTAGTCCACATGGCTTTTTCACCAGTTTGTTTCTCATAATCCTTCAGCTCTTTCGACATGGCTTTGGCATGTGTATTATCGAGTTGAGGTAGTTTTTTACCTTCTAAAACCGGTGAGAAATAAACAAAACTGAGAACAATAAATAACAATAGTGCTCCTAAATAAGGCAGATAGCCTTTCATCTTGTCGAACATGGTCGTGTGTTTATTATTTAGCATGTGAAAATACGTAATGTTATTGGAATAGAAAAAGCTTATAGCTATTAGCTAATGGCTACTAGGTTTAAATTATCTTTGCAAGAAAGACTGTTTATGCTTGAAATCATTTACCAGGATCAATATATGGTTGCCATTAACAAACCCCATGGTTTGCTGGTGCATCGTAGCTCCATTGCAGCCGATGCTGAAGAGTTTGCTTTACAGATGGTGCGTGATCAGATCGGTAAAACTGTTTATCCGGTTCACCGCCTGGATAGAAAAACATCGGGCATACTGGTATTTGCATTAAACAGCCGGGTGGCAGCTAAGTTAAAAACCATATTGGAAGATACTGTAACACAAAAAAACTATATCGCCATAGTACGCGGGTTCTTTCCTGATAGCATAGAGCTTGATTATGCCCTGACCAACGACCGGGGCAAAACGCAGGATGCCATCACCCAATTTAAAACAATTAAACGAAGTGAGTTACCCATTCCTTTTGGTAAGTTCAGTACATCACGTTATTCGTTGATTGAGGCCTGGCCAAAAACAGGCCGTATGCACCAGATACGCAAACACCTGAACCATCTCAGGCATCCGATTATTGGTGACCGCCCGCATGGCTGCAATAAACAAAACCGTTTGTTTAAAGAACGCTGGAACATGACTACTATGCTATTGCATGCCCGGCAATTGAACTTATTGCATCCGGTAACGAAGGAGCCTTTGATTTTAAAGGCCAAACCATTTGAGGAATTCGACAGGATGCTTCACGACTTGGGTTTTACCGGCTAGTCAGCTGTTGCATTTCAAACATCTTTTTTAACACGAAATATGCATTAAATATTCTATTACGCATTTAAATTGTTTCAAAACAGAGTCAGTCTTTTGTTTTATTGCATTTTAACTGCTCAATACGAATCCTTAATGCCTAATCGGGTTTAACGTCAGTCAACATCTTAATCTGATGTTTGTTA
>JAKSBD010000087.1 GCA_022361295.1 Bacteroidales bacterium | reverse complement strand
TGCATTCATTGGTGTTCTGATCTCATGACTCATATTAGCTAAGAAAGCTGATTTCGATTTATTGGCTTCATCTGCCGTATCTTTTGCCTCTTTTAAAGATTCTTCAAAACGCTTTCGTTCATCCATATCAACTAACATGCTTAGAGATAATTTTCCAATACTTTGACTATGTACCTCTACCGTATGCTCAATGCCAAATTTATCTGTAACTCTCGCTTCAAATGATTCTATAGGTTTACCAGAAGACCTGGTAATTTCCACATCTTTCAAAAATCGTTGTTTTAACTCTTCTCTATATTTTGGGTCGGGATAAAACAGTTCCCAATGCATATTAATATCAGGAAGGTCATAAATATCATAGCCTAACAGATCTGTAAACTTTTGGTTTAGAATAATCATTTTACCATCTGGCTCAAAGAGTGCTGTTGCAATTGGCAGGCCTATAACCATTTCATTGAGTTGCTTCATTCTGCCTGATAATTGATCATTAGCCCTTTTCAACTCTTCCTCAATACGTTTCTGTTCTGAAATATCAACGATCCAACTCAACAAGCCCTCTTCTCCTTTGTAATTGATTAAATTGGTACTAAAGAGTGTATCAATCGTTTCGTCTTTCTTATTAATTAGTTTTACGTGATGATTATTTAATGTTCCCTTTTCTTTTAAAACTTTAAATAACTGGTCTCTGTCCGACAAATCATGATATCTGCTCTTAACACTCTCGCCAGGTACAAGTCCAAATTCATCATGAAAACGTTCATTTGCATACTGAATTACACCATCCACTGTTATTGTAACGCCAATTGGACTGCCATCAAGATATCGTTGTAACTGAGTTCTTTGATCTTGAAGCTCTGTTTCGAGTTTTTTTCTTTCGGTAATGTCAAACATGGTACCATCAAGAATCTTCTGATCATCCTTAACATCATACTCAAACCTTCCTTTTTCATGTATCCAAATCAAATCATTACTCTTTGTATACATTCTGTATTCTAATAAGTATGGTCTGTTTTCTTCCAATGCTTTACTAACCTCAATTTCCAGTAGCTTTAAATCATCAGGATGTATTAAACTGGTTAGGTTACGTTTATTGTTATTAATAAAGTCTGATGCCGGATAACCTATTATATTTTCAATTTCGTCGCTTAAATACAGCATGGTCCAATTATCATCTAATAGACACCTGTAAGCGGCACCCGGTATTGTGTCAATCAGTGTACTTAACTGAGCTTCACTTCTTAACACTTTCTCTTGAGTATCCTTTATTTGGGTAATGTCTTCTTTAATACCTACAAAGTGGGTAATTTTACCATTATCATCAAGCAGTGGTTTAATGGAAGCCAACTCCCAGAATAGCTCTCCATTTTTCTTCTTATTCCGCATTTCCCCTTTCCAGGTTTTTCCGGTCAGAATAGTATCCCACATATCTTTATAAAACTCCTGAGGGTGTTCATCTGATTTTAAGAACCGTGGATTTTCTCCTATAACTTCCTTTTCACTGTAACCGGTTACATCATAAAACCTTGGATTAGCATATTCTATATGGCCTTCCATATTTGTAATTATTACAGAGATAGGACTCTGCTCTACAACTGAAGAAAGTTTTTTAAGTTGTTCTTCAGTGTTTTTTCGAGGTGTATCATCAAATTGGGTACCTACAAAATACAATGGTTTATTATCTGCATCGTAAATTGCCTGTACATGTTCATAAAGCCATTTTACGTTTCCATACCTATCTATTATCCGGTATTCACTTATGTAAGCTTTTTGGGTTTCAATTGCTTCTTTGGATAAACTACTTACAAATTCTCTATCTTCGGGATGAATAAAATCTCCCAATGCTTTATTAGCATTTACTCCTAAGAAATCTTCTTTAGGGTATCCTGTTATTTTCTCAATTTCATCACTTATATAATATACCTCCCAAGGTTCTTTAATTGAACATCGAAATACAGCTCCAGGAATATTACTTACTAAGGATTTAAATAATTTTTCACTTTCTTTTAAACCCTCAATAGCTTCTTTTCGTTCTGTATCATCAAAAATGGTTCCTACAAAGTATTTGTTCTTTCCTCCTTCTTCTTTTACAGCTTGCCCTTGTTCAAACACCCACCTCATTGTTCCATCCTTATGAATAATTCTATATTGTGAATTAGTAGGTGTATCATTCTCCAGCGCATTTTTCGAAACTTCATTTAAGTAATCAATATCATCCGGATGTACAATTTCTCCCAAGGTTCTCGCCGGAGATAATCCCATAAAATCTTCTTTAGGATAGCCTGTAATTCGCTCAATCTCATCGCTTATAAAATACATCTCCCAAGGTTCGTCTAATCCACAACGATAAACAGCACCCGGCATATTATTTACCAATGTTTTAAACTGAAGTTCACTTTTAGCTAATTTGTCGGTGGCTATTTTTCTTTCAGTTACATCGTAAAAGGCTGATAGAAAACTGTTTTTTAAAGGAGCCCCATTGATTGTAATAATCTTAACACTCCCATCTTTGCATGTAATGTTGTACTCCGTAGGTTTAATATTTCTTTTATTGACTAAGGCATCATCCACCCCTTCATCCCATGTATTTTGAACCCATGCCCGGTATTCAGGATCCGGGTAGGCTTTAACCCACCACGAATCAAGATCAGGAACGTCTTCCAGAGTATAACCGAACGTTTTTGTGAACTGTTCGTTAATTAGTTCTAGTTTCCCATTGTTGTTAAAATAACATAGTGGTATAGCAGCAGCTTCGAAAAGTGTTTTAAACTTTGTTTCGCTTTCAATTATTATTTCCTGAGTCCTTCTTAGATCTTGAATTGCTTCCTCCAATCTTGTGGTTCTGTCTTTTACCTTTTCTTCTAGTTTCTCATTTAAGTCTCTCAATTCTGTCTCTCTGGCATCTAACTTACCTGCCATTATTGAAAAGTTATTTGACAACTTACCTATTTCATCATCCGAAAATGTTCTCAGTGGGATAAACTTACCTTGTGCCAATTGGGTCGTCGCATCACTTAAACTCAATACTCTAATTGACAAATGGCGTGATACTATATATATAACACTAATAAAAAGCAGCATAATTAAGACGAAAATTGAAATCATTCGAATGGTAACATCTTTTACGGGGCGTAAAATCTGCGACTGCTTTATACCAATAATAAAAGACCAACCTGTTGAGCCAATAGGGTTAAAAATGGAAAGAAAAATATCGCCATCTTTCAATTCTATTTCCTTGAAGCCAAATTCTCCTCTCAACATATCGTCAACCAATCTATTTCGATCTTCTTCGAACATTGCCTTAACACCAGCATAGTTATATACACTCATACCAGGAGTTCTGGTTGAATCTGAAGAGAAAATATAATGACCGCTTGGGCTGATTATCGAATAGTAAAAGTCATCAAGCCCTTCAACATCCAGTAATGAATGAATTTTATTCAGTTGAAGATCTAAGGTTATTCCAAGCCATAGTTTTTGATCTCGCATTGTAGGCACCGAATATGTACTAATCCACTCACCACCAAACCTTTCATCTCTATATGGTTCTGACCAATAAGACCTGTTTTCTTCTCCTGAAACCAAATACTTATCCCATATTTTCTTTGAATAATTAATTAAGGCCTCATCGGATGTCATGAAATGAATATCAGATTGCATCCTGTGGACAGTTGGAGAAAAAAACTCATAATTTGTTGAGTAAGCATATGGCGCATAAACAATTGATGAGCTTACAATCGTTTCATCAATTTTCATATTATCCATTAACGCATCTTTAAGGATTGATTCATCGAGACGCCGTTGTTTTAACAAATATCGTCGTGCAGAACGGGCTTCCTCCTCAAACAAGCTCAACTTCGTATCTAATTTGCTTGTACTGTGCCAGGATATTTCGCTTAGTTTTAACCGAATCTCTTTATGTGTAGCTTCTTTTACCAGATATATACTATAAGTAGCAACCGAAACAAAAAGCACAATTAATGGTAAAATCAGATAAGTCGATAGTCTTCTGGAAATGGATGACTCAATCCATCTTTTACCTCCATTTAAAAACCACAGGCCGCTCAAAATGCCTACACCAACTAAAACAAATCCAAATGCAGTATGAACAGCCATTATGGTCAGGCTACTCCATGTATAGATTTCGCGTATATTGATAATGTAACCGATAAATGCAAACGATCCAAGAAAAGAAACTATAACACCTAATACGCCAATGATAGGGATTATTCTTTTATTTCCACTTGCAAAATCCGCTAAAAAGTAGACAATCCCGGTTAAAGAGAAACAAAAAGCTGTACTGGGTGCCATCCGCCCTTTATGTGATACCTTATAATCGGTAAAGTGCTCCATAAATAACTCATCAATACCAATATCTACGTTCAATACATATTCTAATACCGTTAAAAATCCGAGTGTAAAAAGCACAGCACCCAAGACACGAGCCAATCGCCTTTTTTTAAAAACATTAG
>JAKSBD010000661.1 GCA_022361295.1 Bacteroidales bacterium | reverse complement strand
TTGATTCGGGGTGTAGCGCAGTCCGGTTAGCGCACCTGGTTTGGGACCAGGGGGTCCCAGGTTCGAATCCTGGTACCCCGACGAAATAAACATAATTAAAAGCTCGTGATTCATTTGAATCACGAGCTTTTTTTATTGGTGTATATCAGATGTTAGCCATGATGTAAATATTCTTACAGATATTACTCAATGATCACTCGTTTTTTATTGATTGTTTAGTCAATATTCAAACAATATTTATTCAATAAATATTGAACAAACATCGAAGGAACATCGAAGGAACATCGAAGGAACTTTGAAGGAACATCGAAGGAACTATGAATAAAACTACCCAATCATGGAATCACTATACAGATTAATAAAAGTGTACTGAAATAACTTTACACCCTTGAATGGTTTTACTGAGTTTGCTATACTGTTTAGATAAATAATACCGAAAAAGTTTTTCAGATTTTTTGCTGGTCAGTTATTGATACCGGATAAGAACGAAAAAAACAAAGTCACAATGGACATTATAAACTTTAATGCCTATTGTGACTTTATGTATTGAATAAAAGTCTTTGAATTCAATGATCTATATAACAATTATTTCATCGTTCTTTCCTGTCATTACTTTTCCCCCGCTGGCTGTTACTTCAAAAGTATTTTCAATACCTACCATGCCTATGCCCTTAATGCCGATTTTAGGTTCAAGGGCCATGGTCATTCCTTCTTCAAAAGGTTGTTCAAAGCCTTTGGCAATTACCGGATATTCATCAATGGCTAAGCCAATACCGTGGCCAAGGAAACTAACTTTGTTTTTACCTAAACCCATAAAGCCATCAGCCCATTGAGATTCAGCTACGCGCTTTTGACATTCATCCCATAACTGAGCAGGAATAACACCTGGTTTTAACTTTTCGGCAAAATAATTCTGCGTTTCTACACAAAAGTCAAAAGCATGTTGCACAATAGCAGGAATATCATTCTTTTTGCCCAACCAGTAGGTATGAGTCTTATCGGTATGGTAACCATCAAGATTAAAACAGTTGTCAATAATCATGGCAGTGTTTTTCTCCCAGCTAATATTCCTGTTGCCCATGTATGGAACAGCAGGGTGCATACCGTACGCGCCATTGGGACCGTTAAATGCACTTGGGTAATTACCGCTATCGCCAATTGAAACCAATCCGGCGAATAACTCCTCCCCAAAAGTCTCCATACGCAATATACCATTGTGACCTTGCTGATAGTATAGGTCCAGGAGTTTATGTGCCACATCCAGTTCGCTTATACCTTCATGTAAATATTCAGGTAATAAATCATTCATGCAATGGTGATGTTTGGCACCTGCCTTGCGCATTATTTGCAGCTCTTCTTCTGATTTATGAGAGCGTGTTATGGCAATTAACTGATCAACAGAAATAAACTTCGTTTCGGGAAAGCTTTTGCTCAGACGACCTGAAAGGGACCAGGTTAGTCCGTTCATTTCAGCTGCAATACAGGCGGGTACTTTCATTCCCAGTTCAAGAAATGTTGCCGAAATGTTTTTGTATGAACTAAAGGTGACAATATTCTCAAGTGCTGATTCCTGAATAGCTCGCTCTTCACCACGTCTGATAAACAAGATGGATTTTCCTTCTTTGGGAATCCATAACACTCCGGTATTCATTGTACCGGTAAAGTAATATATGCTGAGACGTGAAAAGATAAATGCTCCGTCAGCCTCAGGAAGATGTTTCTGAAGTAGATTTTGAATTCTCTTCTGTCTGACAGTGATTTCTTCTGTGTTTTTACTCATTTCTCTCTATTGTTTACTGACCTGAATAATTCATAATACCATCAGGCCCGGATTGGAAATGCAAAGCTATGCATTTTAACAAATGAGTCAAACTTTGCTTAAAAGACCCGTAATTAAGAACAGCACAACGGATATGGCACCGAACAACAGACCATATGGCATTTGCGTGCGAACGTGATCCATCACGTCACAACCTGTTGTGGCACATGAAAGTACCGTTGTGTCTGATATAGGAGATAGGTGGTCGCCAAAGATACAACCTCCAAATACAGCAGCCGACAATAACGATGGGCTGATGCCTAACTCCATACCCATAGGCAAGGCGAGTGGCATAATTACGGCCATGGCCCCCATAGATGTTCCTGTTGCAAATGAAATGACACAACTGATAATAAAAACAATAGCAGGTAATAAGCCAGGCATTAAAATATGTTCGAGCTTACTTATCAGAAATGCACCTGCTTCCAGCTGATTAACTACGTGCCCCATAGAGAACGCAAACATTAGAATGGCAGCAACAGATATCATCTCTCCGCAGCCTTTAAATATGAGGTTGATCATTTCACGTACCCTGAATATTTTCTGGACTTTATAAATAATCATTGCAAAGAATGTGGATACGACAATGCCCCAAAGTATTGATTTCATGCCATCGCCATTAAGGATACCTTGCCCTTCGCCGGTTACATACAATGCCACAATTATAATGATAATTATTAGCAGCAGTGGAGCAAATACATTCAACCATGATGTTTGCTTTTCATCTTCATTTTCCTCAATTACATTATTGTTATTGCCAATGTTATGTCGTGGGTCGTCCAGTTGATTTTTTGTGTTGGCACGTATTTCGGCCTTTCGCATTAAACCAAAATCTTTATTGCTGGCACCAAAAAACAAGGCCCCTGTTACAGCCAGTATGGCATAAAAGTTTAGAGGAATAGAGGCCAGTAATACCTCAGTACCATTGCTTAATCCTTGTGCTTCGATAATACCAATCATGTATGCACCCCATCCGCTTAACGGAATCAGTACACATACGGGTGTTGACGTTGAATGTACTAAAAAAGCCAGTTTTTCATGTGAAACCTTCATGGCATCACTTAAAGGTCGCGCAATGGTGCCGGTAATTAAGTTTGATAAAGTTCCCGATGTAAAGACCACAACACCAATGGCCCATGTGAATATATTGGCGCCTCTTTTGGTTTTTATGATGGCTCGTTTCTTAACCAGGGACTCAACAAAGCCATTAATACCCCCCGATTTCTGAATCAAATGAATTAATCCACCTAAAAGAAGTACCAGAAGTATAACAATAGTATTGTCGTTATCTTCAAACACATTTATAAAAGACATAAAAGTAGCATCAGTGCTTTTGATAACGTTAAAATCGCTTAATATCAAATAGCCGGAAAAGCAACCGGTAAACAAGGCGATAAATACATTTTTATAGGCTAGTGCAATGATAATTGCCAGAATTGGCGGGACTATAGGTTGGATATCAACCAGAAAATTTGTGAGTGATTGGTGAAAGACAAAAGCTATTATCAGTAAAAAGGTGGCAATGAAATAGTATTTATACCTAAGGAGCATATATTGTAATTTATTTAATTCGTATTGATTGACCGGCTTTAGAGTTGGTTATTTCGTTTTCCTTCAGCGCAATGTGTCCATTGACCAGCACATATTTAATACCAACAGGCTCGTCAGTTGGGTTAGTGAATGAAGCTTTATCCTCAATGGATGCAAGATTGAACAGAACAAGATCTGCATCTTTCCCAACTGCGAGATTGCCTTTCTCAATACCTAAGCGTTCGGAAGGCATCTGTGTCATCTTACGCACAGCCTCATAGGCTGACATACTTTTGCGTTCATTCACCAAAATATTCAGGGCTCTTGGGAAAGTGCCTGATACACGTGGATGGCCTTGCATATTATTTAAAACGCCATCACTGGCTATCATCACATTAGGATGTGATAAAGCTTTGTCTACTTCATCACTCTTCATGACATGAGCCGTTGTCAAAACATCTGGATCATTTTGTCTGAGATGGGCAAATAGTTCGGGAGTGCAACGTTTGTTTTTGTATTCACCTTCAAGTATTTCAATGGATTCATAGTCAGTGTTATATCGTTGCATAAAGCCATCGTCATAGGTTGTTCGGCCTATAGCTACACAAAATGCATAGTAAGGATAACAATCGCAAGAAATATCCACACCATTATATTTATATTGGTCGACAGCCGACAGGAATTCATCCATCTGACCAAATGCTGCCATGCTGCCAATGTGGGATACCTGCATCTTGCTCTTTCCATCTAAGCCGAACGAGATAAATTCATCCAATGCATCAATCACGCCGGCAGCATCATCCCTTATATGTGCGGTAATCAAACGGTTTTGTTCTTTTGCTTTGTTTGCAACCTCAAAGTATTCTTTAGTATTGGCGCCGGGTACATATCGCAATCCGAATGAAACACCAATCAGTCCCTGAGACAGCCACTCATTGGCAATACCTGTCATTTTAGTTAACTCTGATGGGCTTACTTCCTTGTATTTATCCTTAAAGTTGATTGCTTCACGAAGGGAGTTATGTGGCAACAGCATGCCCAGATTGATTGGGATCCTGTCGCTATCGACCTTATCCAGGTATTCAATCGGGTTAAGAGCACCAAAACCACAATTACCTCCAATGGCTGTTGTTACCCCCATTCTTAGCATACTCTCAAATGTTCCGATCTCAAAATCGCCTGTGTCCTTATCGATATTAGCTTCATGAATGTGGATATCAACAAAACCGGGTGCAACTATTAAATCGGTGGCATCAATGATCGTATCTGCACTGAAGGGTTTCCCTGAAATGGCTGCTACCTTCCCGTTTTCGATCAGTAAATTAAGTTTTGAATCTATTTTGTTAGCGGGATCTATCAGCCGCCCGTTATTAATTGCAATGCCCATAATCATTGTTTGTAATGAATACTAATAGAAAACTGTACTGTATCTAATTATATGATCTCTTTTAAGTTGCTCAGTAAATGGTCAATCTGCTCATAGTTGTGTGTTGAGAACATAACTGTTCGAAGCACGCCTTCTGGTCCTGCCCCAATGTATTTTGTATATTGAATGTAGATGTTTCGTTTAAACAACTCAGCATGTATGTTTTGCATCTGCTCAGCGCCGCCAATTTTAAATGATGTAATTGGGAAATCATTGTTTTCAACTTCTAAGCCCATAGCCTTGAGGCCATCCTTTAGACGAACTGCATTTTTTCGAATCTGATCCCGCCACTGAGGATTTTCAGTAACCAGTTGAAGGCCTTTCAATGCTGCACCGGCAGCTGCACTTACCGGTGATGTAGAACCGTCAATGACATGTCCATGCTTCACGTGGTAAATAAACTCTTCAGAACCAGGTATAAATCCACCATAAGCCCCAAATGCCTTTGATAGAGTAGCGCCCATAAATAGTCGGTCGGACTTAAGATTAAAATAATCGTATGTGCCCCGGCCGTTTTCACCGATTATTCCTACAGGATGTGCATCGTCAATCCAAATAATGCCATTGTACTTTTCGGCAATAGCTATGTATTCCGGAATCGGAGCCATCCATCCCCATACCGGAAACATACCATCGCTTACGATTAAAGGTTTTTGCTTGCCTTTTAAATGCGTTTTGAGCTGTACTTCCAAATCTTTTGAATCGCGGCTTTTAAAAGTATACACCGGAACGGCTGCGGTTAAAGCTGCTTCTTCATTACAATAGTGGACTACCTCGTCAATAAATATTACATCAAACTTACCCATGGCTTTCAATGCCTGAATGCCGGCAATATTGCTGAGGTAACCGGATGGTAAATAAATAGCATCATCGGTATTAAAGAACTCAGCTATTTTCTGATCTACTTTCAAAAGTAAATCTGTAGTACCAATTCCAGCACGTGAGGTTGCACTGCTTATGCCATATTTTTGCAGGGCATCGACAGAGGCCTGTATGATATCCGGGTGGTTTTGTAACTGAAAGTAACCTACACCAGCAAAGTATAGCATATCTTTTTGGTGGATATTTGTTGTGGCTCCGGTGGGACCCTCCAGGATATATTTAAAAGGAGATCTTTTTGTTTTCATTGTTATAGATTCATGAATTGAGATGGCTAAAGATAAAAAAACAAAAGATGTAATACATAATACCTGTGCTTAATTTTTAAGAAAGCATGCAAAATGGATACACAAAAGCTCATAATTAGTCATTTCATGGAGTTGAATGAAAAACACAAATTATTTGACTGAAATAGACAAGTAATTCAATATTTATCCTCGTACATTTGTATTTCAGGTTACAGGTAAAAGTATTTTTCATGAATCAATGCAAAGGAGAATTTATTGAGTGCGATGGATTGATGGTGGCAGCTACATATGAAACAGATAAGCCACAGGAACATCCGATTTACTATCCGTCCAATGTTTTAATATTTGTAGAGCAAGGTACGCTTCGACTAAATATAGATAATGAAATTCATTGTGTTGGTGAGGGAGAACTTGCCCTGGTTCGAAAACATACCTATGGTACGTATTTTAAAACCTGGGAGGATACACAAAATGGGTTTCGCGATCATGTTTTTGTACTGGAAGATAGTTTTATTAAGGATGTAATCAGGGATTATCCATTACCTAAAGGTTTTATGCCGTGCACCGTATCAGTCGTTAAGTTACCATCTACAGCCTTATTGTTAGGGTTGATGGAATCGATCAAAACATATGTGTCAGGGCTTGCTCAGGTTGAACGCCCGCTAATACGCCTAAAAACAATGGAGGCTATTCATGCTATTGCCTCAGTAAAGACTGAATTACTGCACGTTTTCAATGAGTTTTCAGATCCTACACGTGCCGATCTTATTCCTTTTGTGGAAAACAACTTTACCAATAATGTATCACTCGAAAAGTTTGCAGAAATGTCGGGGCGGAGTTTATCAACCTTTAATCGTGAATTTAAGAAAGCATTTAACAGTTCGCCTCATAAGTGGATAAAGCAAAAGCGCTTGGAGCTGGCAAAGAATTTACTGACCCATACTAATAAAAAAGCATCAGATGTTTGTCTTGAAGTGGGCTTTGAAGATCTGGCGCATTTTAGTCGTTCGTTTAAAAGTCATTTTGGCTTAAATCCATCAGAAATAAAAAATATATCAGTCGCATAATAATATTAAAACTTAAAGATTTGTAACATGTTAAATTTTGATTTTTATAATCCAACACACATTGTATTTGGAAAAGATCGTCTTGAGGAACTGGATAAGCTGGTTCCGCAAAATGCCAGGGTGTTAATTACCTATGGAGGCGGAAGTGTTAAGAAGTATGGTACACTGCCTAAAGTAACAGCAGCTTTAAAAAATAGGGAGGTGTTTGAATTTGAGGGTATTGAGCCTAATCCAAAGTTCGAAACATTGATGAAGGCTGTTGATGTAGTTAAAAAGGAGAATATTGACTTTTTATTAGCTGTTGGGGGTGGTTCTGTAATGGATGGCACTAAGTTTATCGCCCTGGCTGCTAAATATAAAGGTGATGATCCGGAAAAGATTTTAATGGGTGGAGCAGGAGCAGTTGAAGAAGCTGTTGCACTGGGAACAGTAGTTACCTTACCTGCCACAGGTTCTGAAATGAATATGGGTGGTGTGGTAACTTATAATGGAGGTAAACTCGTTTTTATGAGTCCTCTGGCATTTCCTAAGTTCTCTTTCCTTGATCCGACTTTAACCTATAGTTTGCCTCAAAAACAAGTGGCAAATGGTGTTGTAGATGCTTTTGTACACACAACAGAGCAATACTTGACTTTCCCGGTTGACGGACGCTTTCAGGACAGAACCGCAGAAGGTATTCTTCAGTCATTAATTGAGGTGGGGCGAAAAACCATGGATGAACCTGAAGATTATGATACTCGTGCCAACCTGGTTTGGAATGCAACAATGGCATTGAATGGTGTAATTGGTTCGGGAGTGCCACAAGACTGGGCAACGCATATGCTTGGGCATGAGATAACTGCTTTTTATGGTGTTGACCATGGCCAGTCGCTGGCCATAATTCTGCCGTCATTACTGCGCCTAAGAAAAGAAGGTAAGAAGGCCAAGCTTATTCAATATGCTGAACGGGTTTGGAATATTACCTCAGGTTCAGATGATGAGAAAATAGAGCAGGCAATAGTAAAAACCGAGGAGTTCTTCCATAGTTTGGGAGTGAAAACAAAATTGTCAGATTACGGCATTGAAGCATCCGGCATTGACAATATGGTAGGGGGATTAGAAGCCAAAGGTTTAAAAGCTTTGTCTGAAACACGCGACATCACTCTTGATGTAAGCCGTCAAATATATGAAGCAGCATTGTAAAAACAATTATTACAATTGACGCAGGGGCTTGCCATTAGGCAGGCTCTTTTTGTATCAGCTCATAAATAATACGCTCAATAGGGGGTAGGTGTGTAGTTGTTTAATAATCAGGTGTAAATGTGATGTATTAAACGGTTGCTAATTGTTGTATGCTTGAATAGTATCAGAAATAGTAGAACTAAAATGTTTCAGATAGTTCATAAGATTGAATTATAATACTACATTTGTCGTCAGAAATATGGTGAGTCAAAGTCAACCTATTCGGACTTTGACGGAAAGAGGGAATCCGGTGTGAATCCGGGACTGTACCCGCAGCTGTAAGCTCTTTTAACTCCATTGCATAAGGTCACTTTCTGCCAGTTGGCAGATGGGAAGGCGCAATAAGGAGGGAGTAAGTCAGAAAACCTGCCATGGATAACAAATATTAATCAAAGCTTTCGGGTTTAAAAGTTTGATACATGGATAAAAAGCAATTGAATAAATAAGGTATTGGATAGCTGGCAATATGTGGCCGGCTGATGTTGTTTCAGCTTGTTTGTGATAAAAACCAAACAAGGTGCCTGCTTTATATTGAGTGCTTTTAAAATGCATTTGACTTTCATTCCGGAGCGTTTAATAACGCTATGAATAAACATACTATTGTATTCCAGAGTCTGGAGATAAGATTGGAAGCTATTAATGATTTAATTCCCTTAATGGCTTAGTATGCAATTCTATCCGATACATATTAATATAAAAAGCAAGACTTGTTTAGTTGTTGGTGGCGGTAAAGTTGCACAACGAAAAGTTAATAAACTTCTTGCAGCCGGTGCTGCCGTAACTGTTATTTCCAAAGATTTAACACCGGTTCTGCAGGAGTTGGTTGGTAATGACAGGATTAAGTACTGTCAGCGATCGTATAAGGACAATGATATCGTTGGCTTTTTCCTGGTTTTTGCCGCTACCAATAACAAAACAATCAATCAGCAGATAGTATCAGAGGCGCAAGAACATGGTGTGTTGGTCAATAGTGTGGATGGCGCTGATAGAGGTGATTTTATTATTCCTGCCAGCTGTCAGGTTGGGCATTTAAATGTTGGCGTTACAACAGAAGGAAAATCACCTGCCTTATCTGCACGCCTTCGTAGATACTTACTTTCTAAGTTATCGTCCATTACACCAGAATCTGTTGCTTTGATCGGAGAGAAACGCAAGCAAATGCTGGAATCCGGTAATGCAGCGCATCAGGATGAAATGAATGCATTGATAGATGAGCTGATTAGTCAAATTGAAAATAACAACGTTAATCTTAATTCAATAAAATGAATCCCGAATATGGTAAAGTATGGCTGGTGGGAGCCGGTCCCGGTGATGCCGATTTAATAAGTGTCAAAGCCGTTAAATTGCTTCAAAAGGCCGATGTGGTGCTTTACGACTACCTTGTGAATAAAGAACTGCTGGAATATTGCCCTGTTTCGTGTGAACTCCTGTATGTTGGCAAAAAGAAAGATAAGCACACTTTTCCGCAGGAAGAGTTAAATGAATTATTAGTTGAGTATGCCAATAAAGGCAAAACCATTGTGCGCCTTAAAGGGGGTGATCCTTTTGTTTTTGGCCGGGGTGTTGAAGAAATAGTAACGCTTATTAAATATGGTATTGACTACGAGGTGGTGCCCGGCATAACTTCAGGGGTAGCGGTACCTGCTTATATGGGAATTCCGGTAACAGCCCGTCATGTGGCTTCTTCAGTAACCTTTGTTACCGGTCACCCTGCAAAAGGTAAAAATTCTGTTGACTGGCAGGCACTGGCGAAAGCATCAGATACGCTTGTTGTTTATATGGGAGTTACTAATGCAGAGCGTATTGCCAATGAATTGATTGCTGGCGGGAAAAAGGCGGAAACACCAGTGGCTTTAATTCGCTGGGGAACCTACCCGCAACAGGAGATGTTGACAGCCACGCTTAAGACCATCGGCAATGCAATGGCCGACCAGGGTTTTACACCTCCTGCTTTGATGGTTATTGGCGAAGTAGTCAATTTTTCCAAACAACTAAAACCTATTATTCAATCTGTTAAACATAAGGAACTAGCGCATGTCTAAAAAAGGAGTTCTAATTTGTGGTCATGGTACCCGCGTAAAAAGAGGCGAAGAAGCCTTTTTGAAATATACGAAGCAAGTAGCAGCACTATTGCCCGATTATGAAGTGGAAGCCGGGTTCCTGGAATTATCAGAGCCTGATTTTGAAGAGGGGGTGAAGCGCCTGGCTCAAAGGGGTGTTGCCGAAATAGTAGCGGTTCCTGTTTTTTTATTCACAGGCGTCCATATTCAAAAGGATATTCCATGTATGTTGTATCAACTTCAGGCTAAATATAATGTGTCTATTAAAATGGCCCATTATATCGGCGATTGTGAGGAGATGATACACCTGTCAAATGATTTGATTGAAAAAGCACTGGATGATCAGAAGATTGAGCCTGCTGAAACTTTATACTTTGGCTTAGGAGTTGGTGCATCTAAAATAGCAGCCAATGGCGATTTGGCCCGTTTAACCCGAATGGTGCAGGAATCCAATAAATATGCCTTT
>JAKSBD010000088.1 GCA_022361295.1 Bacteroidales bacterium | reverse complement strand
GCCCCACATAATCCGCGCCAACGCTTGGAGGTACTAACAAGTACCCCTGGAGGATTAAACGAGTACCTTGGAGGTACCAACAAGTACCCTTGGAGGATCTAACGAGTACCCCTGAAGGTACTAACGAGTACCTTGGAGGATTTAACGAGTACCCTTGGAGGTTCAAACGAGTACCTTGGAGGTGCTAACGAGTACCCTTGGAGGTGCTAACGAGTACCCTTGGAGGTTCAAACGAGTACCCCTGAAGGTACTAACAAGTACCTTGGAGGTGCCAACAGAGGTTATGTGCAGATAATGAGCGCTTAACGGGCTCTTATTTGACCGTTGCATTGTTCTCCATGCGCTAATAAATACGCAAAATTGGTATGAAAAATTCCAGTTTTACGTATTTTATTTTAAATGCAGAGTACATAATTTTACAACAAGTAATTTAAGAACTTAACTCATAAGCTCTTGAATGTACATAAGATATTTTTAGAACGAATTATTGTGAATTGTTAATGGCAGATAATCAGACTTATAAAGTGTATGAGTGTTTTTTTTTCAAAAAAAAGATGTTACGATCTTGACTTTCTGCTATTAACGTATAAGAGAATTGTTGTCTTGCTAAAAGTAATACCAATCGTATATTAAAATGAGCTGAAAACCATTTTGCTTACGAATAGGTATAATACTGTTGCAAAGTCTGTAATTGGTAGGATTACAGCCATATAGCAGGTGACACTTAATATAAATATTGCTGTTGCAAAATGATAGAGAAAACTGTTTGTTTAATATTGTTTCTATGCCTTTCTGTTTATAGTCAGGCACAGGAGCGTATATCCATTGATGAACTATATGAGAAGCACAGAAATGGCATATCTGTCAGTAAGGAAATAAAGCAGGTTCTTGACGAAAATGATAGTCAGTCTGTTTTAGATATATCGCAAAAGTATTTATCGTCTGAGGATAAAAATGATCGACTGCTGAGTTATCGTTTTTTGTATGAGGTAGCAGAAGGTGCTGATAGTGACAGAGATTCACATAATGCTGTTTATTACCTGGTAGATAAAGGATTGATTGACGAAGAACCGATGTTGGCCTCATCTGCACTTGATTACCTTGAGGAACTTCCCGGGACTTTGTTTGATAACCGGACTAAAAACAGGTTGTCAGCAATAATTATTGATAACCCGGATCATTATAAACGCATTGTTATGTTGTCGGGCCGCTTAAAGATGCTGCAGCTGACATCTTTCTATGAAAACAGATTAAAAAACGATTCCCTTCTTAGCAAAAGCGATCAATGGGCATTGCAGCTAAGCATGGCCAGGATGGGTGACCCATTCATGGTCAATGCCTGCATACAACAGGTGAATGCCATAGGGATGAACGATCAGGTGGTTTATAACCTGATACCCGATCTAATATATATCCAAAGCAAACTGATAACAGATTACCTGCTGGACGAACTGGCTCTTCAGAACCTGAACTGCACATCTGCCGATCCGGATAACGAAGTGGCCATCGACTGTGCCTATCGTCTTGCAGAATATATAGCACCAACTATTCAGGATTTTCCATTTAAGGTGGGAGCCTCGGGTGATCTTGAATGCGATAATTACGAACAGGCACTGGTTGATATCAGGGCATGGATAGCTGAGAACAGAGATGATTATAAAACGGTGTATGAAGACGAATGAGCATGTAGCGCGAAATAATGGCACAGAAGCAAAGGTGTTAAACGAAAACAACAGAGAATAAAGAATTTAATGATATAAAAGATGAAAAGTGAATTATAAGGGGAATAATTCACATGGACTCACACACAAACCAGACATATGAATAATAAGTTAATGGGAAATCTTAAACGGGTTTCCTTATCTGGAATATTGGCTTTTTGTTTCCTGAGCACTCTTTTTAGCAATAATTATGAGGCAGGAAACATTCGTTATTTTGAGGAATTTGACTTACCTGGCGAAGCTGCTGTGGTGGCCGGACAAATGGAGCTAGAGGAGGCATCTGCCGAAGCGGTGGCCGAGCATGCGTATGATTTAATACTTGATAAAGTAGTATCGGAAGGCCGGATAACCAACCAACTAAACAAAACCGCTTTTTTTAGCTTACCAATGGGTATATCGATAGGAGGCGATGCCTCTTATATGATTGTTATCAATGAAGCTAAAATTCTGAATAACCATGCCATCTTCGATGCCTTTATGGTACTGACCAACCCCATTGATGGTTCCAAATTGCGCTTTGCGGCCAAAAACATTGCATTCACTTTCGGAAGCGGTTTACTAAACGGTTTTCAGCTTGAGTTAATAGAAAAGCAGGAAGTGAAAGTCCAGGAGAACGCATCGCTGTGGATACGTGAAGGAAGCTATGTCGACTGGGACTGCAACGGGTTTAACCAGCTGGGCATTACAGCTGAGCTTGAACTGAACGAAAAGAAATTTAAAAAAGTAAAACCTGAAACAGGGGAAGTGCAACCCGGAAAGGTATCTGCATTATTTAGTGTAACCGTTTCCAACTTTCAGGATATGCTGGTGGAGTTGTCACTGGCCCCCTTTAAAATGGAGGGGTTTGATGAAGCCTATTTCGCTTTTGAAAACCTGACTTTTGACTTTAGTGACTCCAGAAATTCCGCCGAGTTTGCCTTGCCGGCCAATTATCCGGGTGATTATTCGGGTGAGATGGCCACGCTTTGGCGAGGTATCTATGTTAATGAAGCCCGCGTTTATTTAACGGGTAAAATGTCGGGCAAAAATGGGCAAGTGACCTCAATCTATGCCAAAGAGTTTCTGCTGGATGAGTATGGTTTAACCGGCTTTGTTGGAGGTACAAATCTCTTATCCATCAAAGATGGGGAGATGGGTAACTGGCCCTTTTCCATCGAAGAGCTGGAACTGGAGTTATTCACCAGTGAAGTGCGCTATTTCGAACTGGCCGGACAGGTGATGGTTCAGGGAGCTGATAAAACACTCGATTACGATGCATTTTACGATGCAGAAGGCATTTATCATTTTGGCATTAGTATAGGTCAGGATCTGCCTTTTAATGCCTTAGCGGCGAAGGTGAACCTGCATCAAACATCGCGCATTGAAGTGACGGTTGATAACGATAAATTTTATCCTGCAGCAGAACTCAACGGGCAAATATCCTTTGCCTGTGCCAAAGGGGGCGGAGGAAAACTGCTAAATATTCCAAAGCTTGATTTTGAAGGGCTCCGCATTGCTACTATTGCCCCCGTTTTTGATATTCAGTATCTGGGCATGGCGTCTGACGATGACATGTCTTTTAATAACTTTCCCATAACACTGACCGAGGCCTCATTCCGGAAAACAAATACCACCGGACAGTTCACCTTTGGGGTAAAAATAAACCTGTCGCCTACCAAAGATGATGGTATTGGTGGTGAAACCGTATTAAATATCAAAACAGATACATCGGGCGACAAATGGAAGTACGATGGTTTAACGGTGCAGAAGATACACGTTAAAGCCAAAAAAGAAGGCGCCTATGAAATTGAAGGTACCATCATGTTTGCCAAGGGTGATCCGGTTTATGGCGACGGCTTTAGAGGGGATTTAAGTGCTAAATTTGCCAAATCGTTCTCCTTAAGGGCCATAGCCGTCTTTGGTAAGGTTGATGGTTTCCGTTATTTCTTTGTGGATGCCTTCCTCACATTACCCGCACCGGGTATTACGGCCGGGCCTTTTGTTATGAATGGTTTTGGAGGCGGTATGTATTACCGAATGAAGCAAAATGCCGAAGGTGATCCGGGAGGTGAAATGGGTGAAACGATCTCGGGCTTAACTTATTCGCCCGATAAAGATAGTCACCTGGCCCTGCGTGCTGCCGTTCAGGGCGGCATTGTATATCCTAAAATAATAAGCTGTAAAGTGGGCTTCCTGATACAGTTTAACCGCCATGGAGGTATCGACCTCATTGGCTTTGACGGTGAGGCAGTAGTAGCCACCCCGCAATTGGGTGCCAGCATGGACCAGATGAAAGCCATGTCTAAAACAGTGGCAGGTGGCCAAAAGGTTAAATTGCCGTCCCATGAAATAATGAAGGCCACCATATCCATTGTGATGGACTTCGAAAACAGTGTGTTCCACAGTGAGATGGAGCTCTTTGTCGATGCCGGACTCATCAGGGGTATTAATGAGGGTAATAGTGCCGGACGAGGAGTGATGCATATCGATCCCGATAAATGGTATCTGCACCTGGGACGACCCGATGCGCCAATAGGCCTTGAACTGGTTGGACTGGTAAAAGTGGGTGGTTACTTCATGGCAGGTCATGATATACCCGATGCCATGGTGATGCACCCTAAAGTGCTGGAATACCTGGATATGGATAACTCCGATTTCAACGGCAATCGCTCCGAGAATGATATTATAATGGGTAAAGGCCTGGCATTTGGAGCCAACTTTGAGCTGGATACAGGCGACTTGCGCTTCCTGATATTCTATGCCCGCTTTGAGCTGGGAGGAGGATACGATGTTATGCTGATTGACTACGGGAATAAAGCTTATTGTGAAGGATACAGCGGCAGTGTTGGTATTAATGGCTGGTATGGAAAGGGACAAGCCTATGCCTATTTCGGAGGTAAGATCGGCATTAAGGTGAAGCTGTTTATGAAGTCCCGCAAGTTTGATATCATTAGCCTGCAAACGGCCGCCGCCATAAGACTAGAGGGTCCAAACCCTACCTGGATGAAAGGTGTTGTTGGTGGAAAATACAATATCCTGGGCGGGCTCATTAAAGGTAAATGTAAGTTTGAAATGACGGTGGGTACCAAATGTGAGCTGCGAACCATGAGTGAGCTGGCCGACTTGGAGATAATTGCCGATCTGGCCCCTGCTGCCGAATCAAACGATGTGGATGTTTTCACCTTACCACAGGCTGTGTTTAATATGCCAATCGACAAGGTGATACGTATCTCTGAAGATGTGAAGCTGACAAAAACATTTAAGGTACAGCTGGCTGAATACAGCATCTACAAAGACAAGGAAAAGATTAGCGGATCTTATGAACTGGATGCAGAACGAACAACACTGGCTTTTACACCCGACCGTATTTTTGATCCGAAATCAAAATACAAGGTGGTTGCCAAAGTGAGCTTCCAGGAGTATAAAGGAGGCCAGTGGCAGGCTTATAAAGATGACTCGGGCAAGGTCTATTACGAAACCAAAGAAGCCCTGTTTACAACAGGGGTATTACCAGACCGCATCCCGGCCGATTATATCCGATACAGCTATCCTTTGGACCGACAGGTTAACTTCTATAAAAAGGAATACGCTGCGGCGTATATCACCTTTAAGTCCGACCTGGAACCATTCTTTATACCACAGGAGGGCTGGAAGCAACAAGCCAGGTGGACACCTGTCAATGGCAAGGCCATCTACTCGGATATCTCTTATAAGGCAGGCGATAAAACTGCTGAGGCTGTGGTACCTGAAAGCCTGGTTAACGGTCAGGTACACGCATTTGAGTTGGTTAATATTCCGCTGGACGGTAACAACGACATTAACCGCAATGTGAAGGAAAACACCAGTTCAACAACAGATGCCAATACGGGCAGCACCACTGAGGTAACAACACGTGAGGCCCAGGGAACCATCAGCGAGGCCGAAGAAAAGGCCTTCTATACCATTCCTTTCAGGGTAAGTAATCACGACAGGTTCCTGGATAAGGTAACGGCCAATGAAATGAATGTTCGATTCCTGTATAATGTTAGCCCGGGTGTTGACCTGCTGGGTGCTACCTATTACGGGCCCGAATTCTTTGACCGTTATGAAATTAACGGTGATGGTGATATTCAGCCACTGATACAACGCGAGGCTGTACTCAATGGAGCCGACTGGTACCAGGCCAATATCCATCCATTGATGTACAAAGGCTACCCGATTCATCCAAAGGCTGTTATTGATCACCGCGATACGAATGATTATGGTGTGCCGCCTGTGCAACGCATTGACCTATGGCAGGTGGGTTACAACTACATACTGACAGATGCTGATATAGAATCTGGCACGGTTAACCAGGAGGCAGAAATGACACATCTGGTCTATGCTTTACAGAAAGTATGGTCGGCCGATTATGCCAATATCAGAAACAACATCGCCAATGCAGTAAGTAATGGATTAACACCAACGTCACGCATGACGACCATATTAAATAAATACCCAGCTCCACAGGTAAGTGCCGGTAACTACCCAATCAGGCTGAGTTATGTGCTGCCGGGACGAAATACTGTGACCAGTGAGAAGGTAATTAATATGAAGAGTGGCTATGATGTGAAGCAAGTGGATTTGATAGAGGAGTAGTGAGAAGTGAGTGGTGAGAAGTGAGTGGTGAGAGATGAGAAGTGAGCGATGAGTAGTGAGAGATGAGCAAGAAAACCGCAGAGGCGCAAAGGCGCGGAGATCGGAATGATTAAGAATTAAGTATTCTTAATTATTTCAGCAGAAGCAGAGTTTGGGACAACGTCCCGGCAAGGGCGCAGATGTTGAAAAAAATAACCGCAGAGGCGCAAAGACGCGGAGAAGTTTAATAAACGCATATAAGCTATGCATCATGGGAATCAGCTCTCCACCTTTTAAAAGAGGAGTACCTCGACGAAGGAGAGGGGAGGTGGTTTATAAAGACGGATGACGGATGACGGATGAGAGCGATGAGCGCTAAGAAGTGAGAGAATAAAGATTGGAAATGCAAAACCCGACAGCGTCGACAGACCTGTAGGCGTTGTACTGATCCGGAATCAAATCGAATGATGAGAGAAGAGGAATAGATAAAAATATATAAAATAAAAACAGAATATGATGAAAATGAAGACGCTAGT
>JAKSBD010000089.1 GCA_022361295.1 Bacteroidales bacterium | reverse complement strand
TGATGCTGCGTGTGATATGTAGTGGGATGGGGTGGCTAAAAAGCAGGCAGCAGCCGTCAGTAGCTGAATGGCGTGATGTTTTGATTGTTTGAATAAATACCCTGTTAACGACTTGTTGATAACTTCTTAAAAAATGTTAATTACTTCTTGAGTTATTGTTAGTCTATTACTCAGAATTAACAGATTTTTAACGTTTAGAAAACCGACCTATTGGTCTAGTTTTTCATCTTTGCAGAAAATTTATTAATAATCTATAATTGGAAACAGTATTTATTTACTAACCAAACACATCAAAATGAAAAAACATGTTTTAACAGCCTTATGCTGTTCTTTAATGATGTTAAATGTTACGGCGCTTTTTGCACAAGGCAAAGTAACAGGTAAACTTATTGATAGTGATACCGATGAAGCTTTAATTGGTGCCGCTATTTACCTGAAGAGTGACAACTCTGTTGGTACAGTTACAAATTTAGATGGAGGATTTGAACTTGAGCTGCCTAAGAGGGAAGCAACTTTAATGTTTAGTTACCTGGGCTATCTGGATTTAGAGAAAGAAGTTATTGTAGACGGGGAGCTTGATCTGGGAGAAGTGAAATTAAAAACGGCTTCCGTAGGAATTGTTGAAGTATCTGTTGTTGCATCGATTGCCAAGGATCGTGAAACGCCTGTAGCGATGTCTTCTATAAAACCACAATTGATTGAAGAGAAATTAGGAACGCAGGAATATCCTGAAATTCTTAAATCGACGCCTTCGGTTTATGCTACAAAGCAAGGTGGTGGATATGGTGACAGCCGTATCTATTTAAGGGGATTTGATTCGAATAATATCGGTGTGTTAATTAATGGTGTGCCGGTTAATGATATGGAAAGTGGAAAGGTATACTGGTCAAACTGGGCCGGTTTATCTGATGTTACTCAAACTATGCAGGTGCAACGCGGATTAGGAGCTTCAAAACTTGCATTATCTTCTGTAGGGGGAACAATTAATATTATTACCAGATCAACAGATGCCGTAAAGGGAGGATCATTCTATACTGGCGTTGGTAATGATGGTTATTCTAAGCAGGCATTAACATTTTCAACCGGATTGTTGGAGAATGGCTGGGCTGTAACGGCATCGGGTTCTCGCACTGTTGGTGATGGATATATACAGGCAACTAACTTTGAAGGATGGTCATACTTCCTTAATATTTCAAAGATTATTAATGACAAACACCGTGTTTCATTAACTGCCTTTGGTGCTCCTCAGTGGCACAACCAAAGAGGAAACCAGCATTTAATTGAGGATTACAGAGCACATAGAGAAGAAGACAAGTGGAACTCTGATTTTGGATATCGTAATGGTAAGATCTATAACGGTGCTTACGCCTATAACTACTATCATAAACCGCAAATCTCATTAAACCACTACTGGAATATTGATAACAGTACCATGTTGGCAACTTCAGTATATGTATCAAAATCTAATGGAGGTGGACGCCGTGTTTATGGTGAAAATGATGATTGGTTGAAGATTAATTATGATGATGGAAGACCAACAGAGGAAACTAAATTAACCCCGGAAGGTTATTTAGATTTCGATTACGTAATCAATGAGAATGCACAGGCAAGTAATGGATCAACTGCTGTAATAGCCAATAGTATCAATTCGCACGATTGGTATGGTATACTGTCTACTTTAACAAAAGACATGGGAGCCTTGACCGTTACAGGAGGTATTGACGGAAGATACTACAAAGGTTATCATACCTATGAAATTGATGATTTGTTAGGTGGTGGTTATATGTTGGATGATAGCAATGTTAATAGAGATGAAACAACCAGATTAAAAGTTGGCGATAAAGTAAACTACCATAACCTGGGTGAAGTATTGTGGGGAGGAGTTTTCTTACAAGGTGAATATAAAACAGATCTTTATTCTGCATTCTTATCAGTATCAGGTGCACAAAATAGCTACCGAAGAACCGATTATTTCCAATATACTCCTGAAGAAGGTCAGGTAACTGATTGGTTATCATTCTATACTTACACATTTAAAGGTGGTGCAAACTTAAATATTGATGATAAAAACAATGTTTTTGTTAATGCAGGATACATTACAAGAGCACCCTACTTTAGAAACGCGTTCTTAGGTTATACAAACGACTTTAATGAGGATGCCAAAAATGAAAAGATTATTACCGGTGAATTAGGGTATGGGTTCAGAAGCCGAACATTAAATGTGAAGGCTAACGTTTATTATACTTTATGGAAAGATAAAGGTTTAGTTAAGTCATTTGGTGACCTAACAGCAAATATTCCGGGTATCAATGCTCAGCACTATGGTATTGAAGTAGAAGCTAAGTATCGTCCTGTCAGAGGTTTAAATATTGGTGCTATGTTATCTGTAGGTGACTGGCGATGGACTGACAATGTTAAGTTCGAAGCTTATGATGAAGATCAGAGCCTTATCGGAACGTTTAATGCTTATATTGAAGATGTACATGTTGGTAACTCAGCTCAAACAACCGCTTGGTTAGGCGTTGATTATGAGGTTCTGCCAAAGTTAAAGGTAGGTGCTGACTTAAATTTCTTTGGAGATAACTATTCAGACTTTGATCCAACAAACAGAACAAATCCTGAAGATCAGGTGGATGCATGGCAGTTACCTGATGCAACCATCTTAGATGTTAACTCCAATTACAAGTTTAAAATTGGTAGTTTGGATGCAACTCTTTATGGTAGAGTACATAACTTGTTAAACACAGAGTATATTACAGATGCTACCGATGGAAATAAGCATGATATGCATACCGCAACTGTGTATTATGGATTTGGTACAACATGGTCTGCAGGCCTAAAGGTTAAGTTTTAATTGTAAAGTTTTAAAAATTAAACAGTATCCTTAAAAAATATTGAAATGAAAAAAATATTAAAATATATACCTGTTCTGTTGGTGTTACTATATGCATGTGATCCAATGGAGGATGTCTATAATGATCTAGACAAAGCAAGAGAGCCTTATAACGAGGCTGTTGAATTTATGATGACGGCTGATGACTATAAGACCGTTAGCAAACAAGCATTAAAAGATGCCACAAATGCTGAGGATACAGCCTATGCAAAGGCTGTAGAGTCAGATATGTCTTTTAACCAAAAGTATACTGATTTAGACTATATGAAGTATGTGTTGCATACTAATTATATTGCTCTAAATAAAAAGTCAGTTGCAAAAGTAGAGTATAATACCATGGATAAGCCGGAAGAGTTGATAGCTCTGGAGGCAGCCGAAATGTACTATGTATCTGAAGAGGATTATAATTCAGTTTCTGAAGATGTAGGTAAAGCTCAAGCTTTTTTTCCTGGTTATGAGGCTGAAGAGTACATTGCCGGTATTTTAGATGCCGCCATTGAAAACCCGGAAGATGGACAAATTGTGAATGTTAATTACAACTATTTTGTTGAAGTGCCGGAAATAGGTATGGCCACACTTTTTGAAGAAGGTTTTAATGAAACTCTTGGTGACTTTGAGTTAATAAATGTTACAGGAGAACAGGTTTGGCAAGCGTCTTCTTATGGCGGTGATAACTATGCAAAGATGTCAGGATATGATAATGGAGCTTTTGCAAATGAAGATTGGCTAATAAGTCCTGAAGTCGATTTAAGTAATGAAATAGATGTTAACTTACAGTTTAGACAAGCGATAAATTTTCTAAATGATGAATGGGATCAAATTAAAGTGTTAATCTCATCTGACTATACGGGAGATGTTGCTGCTGCAACGTGGGATGAAATTGTAGTTGAGAATAAACCTGCCGGAAATAGTTGGTCTTTTGTAGAGTCTGAAGAGATCGATTTAGAGATGTATGAGGGTGAGAAGGTGTATCTGGCATTTAAGTATCTTTCCAGTAGCTCAAATGCTCCTACGTGGGAGATTGATTGGCTTAAGTTTCAAGCTTTGGGAGTTTCAGGTGATTTAGATAAAAGGGCTGCCTTATATGTATTTAATGGGGAATGGAAACCGGTTAATGATACATACATAGTTTCATCTAAAGATTATGATATGTTTGGTACACCTGGTAAGTATGACAATTTCAGTACTTCAGATGCACCAGAAAACTATTTACCAACATATTTGCAAAGTAAATTCCCATATGCGCAAGAAGGCGACATGCAGTATGTAGGTTACAAGTATTACTATAACAGAAATACAAGCTTCAAAGTTAGTAAGTATGTATTTACTGAAGGAATGTGGACTTCAGAGTCTAGTGGTCCGTTTATCACAGTAACAAACCAGTTTGTACACAATGGAACAACATGGGTATTTGATCCAACTGTTGCATTTACAATGGGTAAATCAGATTATCAATTGGTTGTTGATTATGTAAGAGATAATATTAGTGAGGACTATGCTCCATATTCTGATGGTGAATATTACTATGGTGCCAGCGGTAGATATACTAACTTTGATCTAAGAATTAAGAACCGTACCAAGTATGACATCCCTACCGGAATAGAAGGTAAAACATTTGAAGATCTATCAGAAGAGGAAGCTCTGGAAGTTATCTGGGATCGTTTACCTGAAGGTATTATCGAGATGTTAAAAGCTAAATATCCGGAAGCAACAACTCAGGTTGGTGGAGTAGATGTATATTATGAAGTAGAGTTTAAAACCTACGAAAATGATTTATCGTCTAATTTCTACACTTATAAGTTTAAGTGTACTAAATCTGGTCCTAATCCAGAGTTTGACTTCATTGAAGATATAACACCTGAAAACTAAGTAATAACCTAATTAAAAGGAGTCTCTGCCTACCTGGTAGGGACTTTTTTTTACCTAATCTGAAAGATATGCGTAGAAACTTTACACCAAAAAAAATACTATTTATACTATTTTTCTGTGGTTTATCTACTTTACTGTTTGCACAGGAACCACCAAGTGATATAAACGGAGAGGAATTAAAGCAATGGCTGAAGACAAACTGGTACGATGGAAAACATACTGAACTGGGCTACTCAACAGCACGTCGAAACATGTACCAAACAATTGATAATACCAATAATACTTTAACTTGTGTCTATTCCGGTTATGAGCTTTCATGGTCGTCAAGCAATGAAAGTACAAATCCGCAACCAATAAACTGTGAGCATACCGTACCCCAAAGTTTTTTTGGGTCGGCTGAACCGATGAAGTCTGATATTCACCATTTATTTCCAACCTATGGAAACTGGAATTCCACTCGTTCCAATTATCCGTTTGCAGAAATAGATGATGATCAAACAACTAAATGGATGTATTTAACTAATTCGACATCCACAAAGCCCTCAAACAACATCGATTTATATAGTGAGTATGCAAGTTCTCGTTTTGAGCCTCGCGAAGATCATAAAGGAAACTGTGCAAGAGCTGTATTTTACTTTTATACCATGTATGCATCTACTGTTGGAGATATATCTACCGTTGGTGATTTGGAAACCTTATATCAATGGCACCTGGCTGATCCTGTTGATGCAGACGAAGTGACACGCAACGATGATGTTGAAACGGTTCAGGGCAATAGAAATCCCTATATCGACTATCCCGGCTTAGTTGAACGTGCATTTGTTGATTTTACGGTTGGTCCTCTTGCGCCATCTGCGTCCATTCAATCGAATGAAACCGAAATTACTGTTTCATGGACTAATGTGGCCAATGAAAATGGTTATA
>JAKSBD010000113.1 GCA_022361295.1 Bacteroidales bacterium | reverse complement strand
AGTTTAGCAAATGCTCTTATTGACCAGTTTCGTTTGTCTCGGTCAATTAACAAGGAATCAATAAGTGGACTCACAAGGATAGTGTCAACAGCAGGTTTCTTTTGACAGAAAGCAATTGTTGTGCATAAACAAAGGCATAATATGAGTAATAGTTGACGCAATAATTGATGTTTAGGATTGAAAAGAATGTGTTTGTACTAAGTGATGCATTTGTCTCATAATATTACTTTTTAGTGTACCAATTCTTGATGATCTTTAGTTGTATGGCATGGTCTGAAAATCTATAAGCATCGTTGAAGCTGCTTTTTGATTGCTGAAGTACATATTGAATTACAAACTTCCAGTCCTTGTTATGCTTATACCCCAAACCGGCTCCAAGTCGTAATCGGTTACTGAAAAATTCATCAATACCATCATTTACCGGTATAAAAAACTCCGCAGACACAGGTATTGACCATTTGCTAAACTTACCGGAGGCATTGGCCTTATAGGTAAACGCTAATTTGTAACGCAATCGCATATCAAAGCTTGATGACCAATTCGTTGTCATATACGAAAAACGCTCTTCCAATTTAAATCGGTGTTTAATTTGGAAGGAAGGAGGTAATTTAGGCCATGTAGTTTGCACCCCTTGCCAGGGAGTCACTTCAAAGCGATTGTGCTTTTCAATGTCTGAAAAATAAAAGAAGCCAATACCTCCCTCAAACTGAATGCCTCTATGATGATAACGCACAGATGGCCTGGCGTAGATTCGTTTCCATCTACTACTGGATAGTTGTGTACGATAACCGGCATCGCCATAATACTGCAAATGAGGTTTAATATAAAAAGTAGGATAGAAATCGATCCACAATTGGGCATTGTTATTGTTTTGACCTTTAACATCATTATTTATCAAAAGGCCACAAAAGCAAATTGTAGCCAGAAGAAGAAGTTTATATGGTGTCTTTAAAAAGGTCACTGTTACAGTATGTCATGTTAAATTATGGGTTTATACCAATGAATGATTTCCGCTTCAGCAGTATATGGTAGTTCTACAACCACTTTAATACGATCATGTTCATTAAGAATTTCGTTGACGCTTTTATCATTGATGATTGCCGTCAATTGAGCATTAAGTTGATTTCCAACTCTTTTATTAAGATCTGCAATTGTTTCTCCGCTGATGGCTTCTACCACTTTAAGTTTTTTACTTTTGATCCTTTTGTGATCAGCGTCAGAAAGAGAATCAAGACTATAAACAACTTCCTTAAGTTCTTCCTTTTTTTCTACCGAAGCAATGCCGCTGAATTTGAGCATGTACTTATTAAATGGCATCCAAAGGGCATAAGCGTAGATGGGACCCTCACGGGTTTCCTCCTGAAAGGTGATCATATATGCATTTTCACCATTGATTGTATAAGCTCGTGATTCTAATATTTTACTTCTTTCCTTTTCTGAGAGTTGAGAAATGAAGTTATGTGCCAACTGTTCACTGTTTTTCTGCGATGCTTCTAATCCCATAGCAATACCGGCGTTTTGCATAGGGTGGAAGGCTGCTACTGCAGTAGGTTGATTTTGATACACCCACTCTTCGGGAAAAGTAAGCTTGAAGTTTAAATAGGGATGCAAAAAGGTATTTTTTATAAAAACACCATTGGAAGCGCTTTCACCAAATAATACATTATCTAATTCATTTAAGAAGTTAGTAGAGACCGCTTGCTTATTTACTGGTTTTAAATCCTTCGAAGCAAGTTCGATTTTATGTAAACGTTCTGGCGTATATGGATGGTCGTTAAAATAATTTCTTTCTTCTTCTGCACCACTTACTAATTCAACAGATGTTGTCATGCGTTGTAAAATATCTTTAAGAGCTAAGGGTTTATAGCCTGCTGCCGTCGCTAACTTCATGCCCTCCATATCAGCTTCTGTTTCGAGTCGTCTGCTATACGATGCCATAAATAGCATATTGGAGGTTTCAATAGGCACATTAAATATGGCTCCTAAGTTCTCATTTAACATACCTAACAAATTACCGGGTACTTCTAATAGCATTGGCAGGAGTGAGTGCTTCATCTGTTTAACAGAGTGGCGCTTGTGGGCATGTATGATCTCATGAGCCATAATGCATGCCAATTCGTCCTCACTTTGAAGTAAAGGAAACAGTCCGGTGGTAATATAAATGTATCCTCCAGGCGTTGCAAACGCATTTGGTGTCTTTTCCGGAACAATGTGGAATTGATATTCAAACGGGTTGTCATTAAGTTCATTGACTAATCGAATACCAACTTTGTTGATATACTCTGTCTTATCAGCATCATTATATATGCCCATCTCACCAATAACACTCTTTGCATTTTCAGCCCCAAGTTGCTTATCAAAGTTTATACTCTGTGAGTATGATAGTGTTTTTATAAATACGAATAATGCAAGTGTAACAAGTTTTAAATTCATGATCAGGTAATGAGTAATTAAGTATTTGTTTCGGTGAGGGATTTAATAAACCTCACAATACAAAAGTGTGGACATATAATGGCGATTTTTATAGAAGAGTACTTAAAAGGAAGGAATTAGGCAATTTACCTAGTTGTTTTTCGCAATTCTTATTAACTGAATATCATTAGACAATTACTATAGTATGGAATTGATATATGTGAAACATTTGTTAAGAATCTAAAAAAATGTATTTTCATACAATATTTGCATACTATTTGATTGTGTGGGTGACAACTTGATTAACTCTTCCTGAAGTTGTACCAATATTAAGCTAAATTAAAAAAATGATAAGCGGAGTATTCGAGTTTATATTGCTATTCAGTGCAGTAATAAGTTTTATGATTTCAGGTGCACTATGGTTTTATGTGCATAATTTTTTTGCCAATAGAGTGTTGGCAATACTGACTTTTATATGGGGATTGTTGTCATTAATTTTCGTCATTCAATCCAAAGAATTTTTCTTACAATATCCTCACCTTTTTGGTGTATTTTCCGGGGTCATCTTATTGTTATTTCCCCTCGTTTATTTTTATGTGAGATCCTACCTGTATTCCAATGCGCGAACATTAAAGCAGGTATT
>JAKSBD010000417.1 GCA_022361295.1 Bacteroidales bacterium | reverse complement strand
TTAAAATCGATCGTTGTAATAATGTGTGTGCTTGTTTTAACAGGTTTAAGTGCATCAGCTCAAAGCATCTACTATGTTTCCAATACAGGAGCTGATGATAACAGAGGAAGCATTAAGCAACCATTTAAAAGCATTCAAAAGGCAATTGATACGATGCAGCCGGGTGACCTGTGTCAAATCAGAGGAGGGGTATATCGAGAAACAATTAGAATAAAACAGTCGGGTGAAAAAAATAAGCCAATTCGTATTCAGGCGTATAACAACGAAAAGGTCATTGTTGATGGCACGAACTTTATTAAGGGTAAGTGGAAAAAGCATAGCGATGATATTTACAAAATTAAGATGCCGAAGGATTTTGAACAGCTATTTTTTAACCGCAATATGCTTGTTGAAGCTCGATGGCCAAACAGTTCTTTTCCTGAAGAATTGTGGGATAGATCAAGTTGGGCTGGTTCCGGTATTGGAAGTCGATACGGAAAAATGGTTGATACTACATTAGTAAGAACCCAAGCCGATTGGCAAGGAGCTATTGCAGTCTTAAATGTAGCTCACCAGTTCAGGAGCTGGACACGTAAAGTTTTGACTTATGATTTCAACACGGCCACTTTTGCCTATAAAAAGAACCTAAAACCCATTACATCATATGCCAATGCCACAAAACAATGGGAAGATGATTTATACTATTTGTTCGGAAAGATGGAGGCTTTAGATGCGCCCGGAGAATGGTATCTAAATGAACACACTAACGAATTGTATGTGTTTTCGGACGAAAAAGATATTAAGAATGGTGAATTCGCCTATAAGGCACGGCATTATGGGCTTACGGCTTCAGAAAGGAGTTATTTCCATCTTGAAGGCATCACCTTTTTCGCATGTACCATGCGATTACTCGATGTGGAGAATTGCACTATAACCAACTGCCGTTTTGAGTATCCGGTATATTCCAGAGAGTTTAATGATCCTGAGTTGAAACAGCAGCCTGCCGAAACACGCATTAGTGGTAATTATATTCACTTTCACAAAAACTACATAGCTTATAGTCAGCGGAGTGGCTTAATCATAAAAGGAATGGGCAATGTGGTGGAAAACAATATTGTGCATGATGTCGCATGGGCTGGACAAGGCTTTGGGATTCATTGTGTTTCTGCGGGTAAGGATGCGTTTGTGTGTACTAGAAATACAGTTTACAACACCGGTTATTCGGGGATTCGACTTGATGGGCCTGGAGGCTGGGAAGCATCTTATAACTATGTTCACCACAGCGCACAAATAGCCAAGGACTGTGCATCCATTCAATGTGGTAATTGGGTTATTAGTGGTAGTATTATTCATCACAATTGGGTGCATGATTGTTACACGTTAGGGAAGCACAGTGGAGGTCTTAATGGTGGATTAGGTATTAGGGGCGACGATCAGACCCGTGGACTCACCGTTCATCATAATGTGGTATGGAAGTGTGGAAGAGATGGAATTATCATCAAAGGGGATTCGAATAAAGTGTTTAACAATACCGTATTTGCTATTGGCTCCAATGATAAAGAGGGTAATTACATCAGTATGCATGCTATGGCTGAGCCCCATAAACCCTGGCTCAACCAGGCGCCTTTGCTTGAGTCTCAAAACATGAATAGTCTTATTTTTAATAATATAGCATTCAATATTGTGGGTGACCGTAAACAAAGCGCCTTCCCTTATACCGAAAACATGAAGACAAATGCTTTTAAGAAAGAGGGCGTATTGCAAGATGTTGCCAACAAGAACTTTATGCCTGTCAAAGGGGCTTCATTAATTGATGCAGGTACTCATTATCCTGGATTAACAAATGGATATAGCGGGAAGGCACCGGATATTGGTGCTTATGAAAAGGGGCAATTTTGGAAACCAGGGGCGGACTGGAAACCTTAACTTGGTTTAATAAATAACTGTTTGCAGTTAGTTTGAAATTGCAATAGTAAGGTGATTAAAACTGAGTTTGACTAAATGTCAATATTGAAGGCAGAAAAATTGAGAACATAATAGATAGTGATGTACAGTTAAAATTATAAATCCATACAAATGAATAAGATTTTTTTATTTCTATTGTTTGCAAGCTTATTAACAGTGAGTTGTGTGCGCAAGTCAACAACAGATACAAAGGTTAAAAAAGGAAAATACAACGTGTTATTTCTTTTTGCAGATGATCAACGTGCGGATGCACTTGGGTGTGCTGGTAATCCATATATTAAAACACCAAATATTGATAAACTGGCAAGTACGGGAATGCAATTTGCCAATACATATGTAATGGGAGGTCACCATGGAGCCATATGTGCACCAAGCCGGGCCATGTTAATGACCGGTAAAAGTTTGTTTCATGTTTATGACAAAATGGATGGGAAATTGACCATGCCAAAATATTTTGCTCAGCATGGATACGACACATTTGGTACGGGAAAATGGCACAATGGAGCGAATAGCTTCGAGGAAACCTTCCAAAGGGGCGAAAACGTGTTTATTGGAGGTATGTGCGACCACTTTAACGTACCTTGCCGAAGCCTGAAAAAGGGTGTAGAAAAACTGACAAAACCTGTTAAGAAAGGATTTTCAACCGATTTATTTATTGATGCAGCCAAAGATTTTATTAGTGAGTACGGAGAAGGAGGCAATGAGAATCCTTTCTTTTGCTATGTGGCATTTACAGCACCACATGATCCGCGTTCGCCACGAGAAGATTATATCGGTATGTATAAGGATGATGAAACACCATTACCAGGTAATTTTAAAGGATTGCATCCTTTCGAGTTTGATAATATGAACATCAGGGATGAAACATTGGCGCCATGGCCACGTACTCCTGAAATCATTCAGGCTTCCATTGCAGATTACTACGGATTAGTCAGTCATGTGGATGATCGCATTGGTGATTTAATAGACTTGCTTAAACAGAAAGGTTTATACGACAATACCATTATTGTATATGCTGCCGACAATGGACTAGCCATTGGAAGTCATGGTTTGCTGGGAAAACAAAATATGTACGAGCATAGTACACGTGTGCCATTTATTATTAGTGGTGCTAATATTCCTGAAATGAGCTCAAAGGATGCATTAACTTACTTATATGACATTTTTCCAACTCTATGTGAAATTAATGAATTACCAATACCAGAAGGTGTAGACGGGGAGAGCCTCTTAAATGTTATTAATGGCGAATCTAATGCAGTTCGTAACTCGATTTATACTGTTTATCGCAACACAGTGCGTGCTGTTCGCAAAGATGATTGGAAATACATCAAATATCCACAACGCAATCATATTCAATTGTTCAACCTAAAGAGTGATCCATTAGAGATCAATAATCTGGCTGAACTTGCAGAGTACAAAGAGAAGATTAGTGAAATGGATCTGTTGCTTAACGAATGGTATGAGGCAGTTGATGATACAGCAACCATTAATCCCGACAAATTTTTACCTTTAGAATACGACCATACCAAATTAAAGCAGACACCAGATGTGCATCAACCCCAATATGTGCTGGACAGGTATTTTAAAGGAGTGGATTTAAGCAAAGTGAAAAAGTCAAAACATTAATCGGGATATAAGTATGAAGCGAAGAGAGTTTATATCAAGCATGGGGATGATTGGAGCAATGACACTTGTACCATCAGTTCTATTGGCTAAGGGAGAGAGGAAACGAAAAACAGATCATGAAAAGTGCAAAGCTGTGTGGACCAGGTTGTGTGGCGCTAATGCTGATAAGCCCCCTTTTAGATATGTAGTAAATGATAAGAAATTACCCAATATTTTATTGTATGGTGATTCTATTTCAATAGGATATACTCCTACGGTAATGGAGGAACTTCAGGGGCAGGCCAATGTATATCGCATACACCGCAATGGAGCTTCAAGTAATCAGTTTATCTCATACATGGAAGCGCTTAAACAGTCCATGTTTCAACCGTACCTGAAAGGTGGCTGGAACTTTAAGTGGGACATCATTCATTTTAATGTGGGCTTACACGATCTCAAATATGTGGTGAATGGGAGTACCTTGGATAAAGTTAACGGTAAACAAATGTCAACCATAGATATATACAAGAGTAATCTGGAAGCAATTTGTAAATATCTTCAAAAGGAATTTCCTAAGGCCACTCTGGTGTTTGCTACTACCACACCTGTACCTGAGGATGAACCAGGGCGATTCGTTGGTGATGATGTAAAGTATAATGAGGCTGCTCTCGAAGTATTACGCAACTATCCGAATATTAAGATTAATGACCTGTATGCCTATGTTCTCCCAAACTTTAAGGAGTGGGCTATTAAATCAGGAAATGTACATTATAACCCAAATGGTAAAAAGGAACAGGGAAAATGGGTTGCGAAGATAATTAGGTCTTATTTGTAATAAATCAGTTGTTTTGTAATCTTGTTTTTAGACTGCTTCTATTAAATGAAGAAATCCCTTTTTAGGGTTGGGAATTATGTAAGGATAGGGTGTTCATGTGTGTTGAAAAACAATAGTTTAGAGAGTTGTTTTCAGATAGATGGACACCATCTTTTTTAAAATGTCCCATACAGACCGTAATTCTCCGTATTACAATATACCTGACTATAGAAGTAAAAGCCCTCTTTATTTGTTTCCATCTTTCTGTCGAGTCGTAATATAGGGTGACCGGGCTTAATGTTGAAATATTCCTGTAATTTTTCATCAGCTGTTATGGCCATGAGTTTCTGCTCGCCACCCAATACTTCAATTTGATACGATGTGCGCATAATCTCAAACAGTGATCGGTTTTCAAAATTACGGCTTGTAAATCGTGGTAGGCTAATGTTGGGTATAAGGGTAATGTCATAAAAGATGGGCATCCTATTCATGATGCGTAAACGTTCCAATTGATAGCAGCCAACTTCCTTTTCAAATTCAAGTAGAGGAAAACCAAATGCATCTTCGCATTTGACTAACGAGGGCTTAACAATCAACTTGGTTTCCAGGTTGTCCTTGCCTATTGCTGATGTGGTACCCGATAATGATAAAATGCCCACACCTTGCGGCTGACCTTGCACAATACTGCCTTTGCCCTGCTTCTTTCTGATGTAACCTTCATGAACCAACCTATCCAATGCTTTTCGCACGGTTGGGCGCGTTACTTGATGTGTGGTGCACAACTCATTCTCTGAAGGTAATATATCTCCTTTGCTGTACATCCCATCTGTGATGTGTTGGCGTAACTGCTCGTATAGTTTTTTATATGGAGGAAGTTCTGTCTTGCTGCTCATTATTTTGTTTTTTGTAAATATAAGTCAAATTAGATGTATATACAAGTAACTTGTAAAGGTGTTTAATGTGTTGAAAAACAAGGTGTAGAATAAAATAAAATAATTAACTTGTATATACATGTTGCAATAAATAGCTTTGTTTCAAACAAATTGAATCATGGCTAACGCAATCATTATGCCTCGACAGGGGCAATCTGTTGAATCCTGCATTTTTACCGATTGGTATAAACAAGTAGGAGATGAAATTAAACAAGGAGATATACTATTCGCTTACGAAACTGACAAGGCATCATTTGAGCAGGAGGCGGAAGAAGATGGAGTTTTATTGGCCACCTTTTGTGAAGCAGGTGATGAGATACCTGTACTTAAGAATATTGGTGTAGTAGGTATGGCCGGTGAAGATGTGAGTACCTTTCAAACTGAAGCTGGAAGTGAGGCTATTGAAGAAAAGGCATCATCAGAGGTGCTTGCTGAAGAAGCAGTTGTAGAGCCGGTTGAGGTGGTGTTTAAAGAAAGTGTTGAAGGTGAGAAAGTGAAAATTTCACCAAGAGCTAAGAAGATGGCCGAAGCAAATGTGGTACCGTACGAAAAAATTGAAGGTTCTGGCCCTGAAGGACGTATTATCGTCAGAGATATTGAGGCTTACTTGTCTTCAGTACCCAAAACAACTCCATTGGCTAAAAAAGTCATAAAAGAAGAAGGGCTTCAGCTGGCAGAAGAGGGAAGTGGATTAGATGGAATGGTAAGAGCTGCTGATTTATCCTCCAATCCTGTTTATTCTAAGGATTTTGAGGTTAAGAAGTTACCAAATATTCGCAAGCTTATTGCAAAAGCGATGCATGCCTCATTGCAGAATTCGGCTCAGTTAACCCACCATTTGGGAGCTGATGCCCGCCGTATGATGGAATTACGTAAGCAGGTAAAAGCAACTGAAGGTGCACCCAATATCACCATTAACGATATGGTGTGTTTCGCCGTAATTAAAGCACTCAAGCAATTCCCCGATGCCAACGCACACTTCTTAGGCGATAGCGTTAAGTACTTTAACAAGGTACATCTGGGATTAGCAGTCGATACGGACAGAGGTTTGATGGTACCCGTTATTAAAAATGCCGATGATTTATCAATTAGCGGCCTGTCTAATCAGTTCAAAGAGGTGGCGGAGTCATGTCGTCAGGGAAGTATTGATCCGGAGTTGCTTTCTTCTGAAGCCGCTTCGTTCACAGTATCAAATCTTGGTAATTATGGCGTTGAGCTATTTACCCCTGTCATTAACTTACCACAGGTAGCTATTTTAGGGGTTAATACCATTGTGCCTCGTCCGGCCGATTTAGGAGGTGGAGCCTATGGTTTTGTGCCTTATATGGGATTGAGTTTAACCTATGATCATCAGGCTCTGGATGGAGGACTGGCAACGCGCTTCTTAAAACAAATTGCCATTGAAATAGAAACCCTTTCAATAGACTTCTAAACTATGGAAAAGATATATGATTTAGCAATAATAGGAGGAGGACCTGCTGGTTATGTAGCAGCAGAACGCGCTGGGGCCAAAGGTCTGAATGTAGTGTTGTTTGAAAAGAAAGAGCTGGGAGGGGTGTGCCTCAATGAAGGTTGCATGCCTACCAAAACCTTACTGTATAGTGCCAAATTGTACGATAATGCCAAAGGGGGCAATAAGTATGGTGTTGAAGCCGGTGATTTATCATTCAGTTTTGATAAAATGATGGCGCGTAAGCAAAAAGTAGTGAAGAAACTCGTCGGAGGCGTCGGTGCAAAGATGAAACAATTTAAGGTGGAGGTTATGAATGAGTCTGCCTTTATAAAAGGACGTACCCAACGGGGTATCGAATTAGCATTTCAAGAAGGAACGATATTAGCTTCGAACCTGTTAATCTGTACAGGTTCAGAGGCTTTTATCCCACCAATACCCGGAGTGCAAGGTAACGATATAGTGCTGACGAATCGCGAGATTCTGGATTTAAAAGAGAAGCCTGAAGAATTGGTGATTATCGGAGGTGGCGTTATTGGAATGGAATTCGCCAGTTTCTTTAACAGCCTTGGCACTAAAGTGACCATTGTTGAAATGATGGATGAAATACTCACCGGGATGGATGTTGAACAAAGTGCCATGTTGCGTCAGATGTATACTAAAAAAGGTATTGCTTTTAATCTGTCATCTAAAGTAACTCAGGTTGATGGTACTTCCGTGACTTTTGAAAAAGACGGACGATCACAAACCATTCAGGGAGATAAAATATTAATGAGTGTTGGTCGTAAGCCGGTGACGACTGGATTTGGATTAGAGAATCTGGGTGTTGAGCTGATTAAAGGCGGCATTAAGGTTGACGAGAAGATGAGAACCAATATTCCTAATGTATATGCTGCCGGTGATGTTACCGGATTCTCCTTATTGGCACACACGGCCAGTCGTGAAGGTGAGGTAGTGGTAAATAACCTTTCGGGTGGCAATGACCACATGCGCTACAATGCTATTCCGGGTGTTGTTTACACTAATCCGGAGATTTCAGGCGTGGGGCTCACTGAAGAAGCCGCTAAAGCCAAGGGGATTGAGGTTAAAGTAGCCAAATTACCGATGGCTTATGCCGGTCGGTTCATCGCTGAAAATGAAGGTGGCTCAGGATTGTGTAAAGTGCTGGTTGGTGCTAAGTACGGCGAAGTACTTGGGGTGCATATGATAGGTAATCCATCCAGTGAGATGATATACGGGGCCTGCCTGGCCATAGAGAATGAAATGACATTGAAAGAAATGGAGCAGGTGGTGTTTCCGCACCCTACTGTTTCGGAAATATTCAAAGAAACAGTGTTTGCTCATTCCCATTAATCCAATTGTAAATTCCTAAAATCAGTTATAATGCCAAAATCACAATTTATAGACCCTACGAAGGTCAGACAAGCAAGTAAAATCGAATTTAAAGATATTCCGGTTAATCAATACGATAAAAGTATTGAAGAGGAAAAAGTAAACTTCTCAAAAGAGCAATTCATAGGTATTTATCACGATATGGTGTTGATTCGTGAGTTCGAAACCATGTTGAATGAAATTAAAGTAAAAGGTGAATACCAGGGAATTGCATACAATCACCCTGGTCCGGCTCACTTATCTATCGGCCAGGAATCTGCCGCCGTTGGAATGGCTTATCACCTTGATGAGCAGGACTTCATCTTTGGTTCTCACCGTTCACATGGAGAGATACTGGCCAAAGGAATGTCGGCCATTCATAAGATGGATGATGATGCCCTGATGGATGTGATGAAAGACTTTTTCGACGGAACCATTCTTAAGATCGTATCAGAGAATCACCAGGGTGATTTAAAATCATTGGCTCGTCGCTTTTTGGTCTATGGAACACTGGCCGAGATCTTTGCCCGCGAAACAGGCTTCAACAAAGGTTTAGGCGGTTCGATGCATGCTTTCTTTACACCCTTTGGCGTATATCCTAATAATGCCATTGTAGGTGGTTCAGGTGATATTGCAGTTGGTGCAGCCTTATTTAAGAAGGTAAACCAGAAAGAAGGCGTTGTGGTGGCCAATATTGGTGATGCATCCATGGCTTGTGGCCCGGTTTGGGAAGGTCTGGCTTTTGCTTCCATGGATCAGTTTGAGCAATTGTGGGAAGGCGCTTATAAGGGTGGTTTACCCATTATCTTCAACATCATGAATAACCAATATGGTATGGGCGGCCAGACATGTGGTGAAACCATGGGTTATGACATAGCTGCTCGTATTGGTGCTGGTGTAAATCGTGATAGCATGCATGCTGAACGCGTGGATGGCTATAATCCTTTGGCTGTTATCGATGCCTATCAGCGTAAACTGGAATTATTAAAAGATAAAAAAGGTCCTGTATTACTGGATGTACTGACCTACCGTTATAGTGGTCATTCACCATCTGATGCTTCATCGTATCGTAGCAAAGAAGAGATTGAAGCATGGGAAAAGCAGGATTGTATTGCTTCCTATGGCGAAGAGTTGGCGAAAGCAGGCATTGTTGCTGAGGATGAATTAGAGGGCATCCGAGCAGATGTGACTGAGTTGATGAAATACTCAATGACATTAGCCATTGATGAGGAAGTATCACCACGCATGGATTTGGTGAAGCATCCAGAGCTTATTGGTGAGATGATGTTCTCGGAAGGTAGCGAAGGCAAAATGGAGGATCGTCCGGTTGAGGTCAACCACCCAATGGAGGAGAATCCAAGAGTGAAGCAGATTGCAAAAAAAGAGCGTTTTGCTTTCGATGCCAATGGCAAGCCATTCTCGAAGATTAAGCAGTATCAATTACGCGATGGTTTATTCGAAGCCATTGTCGACCGTTTCTATAAGGATCCAACATTAGTTGCTTATGGTGAAGAAAACCGCGATTGGGGTGGTGCTTTTGCCGTGTACCGTGGATTGACTGAGGCATTGCCTTACCAGCGCTTGTTTAACTCGCCTATTTCCGAGGCTTCTATTATAGGTACAGCCATTGGTTATGCCATATGTGGTGGTCGTGTGATTCCTGAAATCATGTATTGTGATTTCTTGGGTCGTTGTGGCGATGAGGTGTTTAACCAGTTG
>JAKSBD010000438.1 GCA_022361295.1 Bacteroidales bacterium | reverse complement strand
AATGATGATGGCAGACCTTGATTCATCTATATACAGCATGCCTATAAATAATAGCGTATCAATTTTTAAATTTGTGTAATTAGTGAAATTCGTGGTTTCCATTTAAAGCTGTAAATCCAATCTTCCAATTGGGGAAGTGTATTTGATGTTCGATGTTGTGGATTTATTATTTATGATGTTCGACAAATGCCTATTGCACATTTCGTTGCCAAACACAGACAATGATGATGGCAGACCTTGATTCATCTATATACAGCATGCCTATAAATAATAGCGTAGCGATTTTTTAATTTGTGTAATTAGTGAAATTCGTGGTTTCCATTTAAAGCTGTAAATCCGATCTTCCAATTGGAGAAGTATGTTCGATGTTGGATTTCTAATGCATATTGCGGGTTTAAATCCGAGGCACAAAAAAAGCCCGGACACGAGCCGGGCTATATCATTATCTGCCACAGGGCAGGGTATTTCTTTTAATTTTTCAACGAGCGGTTAAGGGCTACCATTTTAATATCAGTAACAGCTCCTTCATCACCTTTGTTACCATGTTTACCACCACAACGGTCAAGTGCCTGTTGCTGGTTAAGAGTGGTTAAAAGGCCAAAAATAAATGGGATAGGGTACTGCACATTTAATTGCGTAACACCTTGTGTAACACCATGAAAAACAAAGTCAAAGTGCGGAGTATCACCCTGAATAACACAGCCAAGGCAAATAATAGCATCAACATCTGTCATTTCAGCAAGGTACTTGGCACCTGCTGTAAGCTCGAAGCTGCCCGGTACATATTTCTTTAAAATATTCTCTTCTGATGCACCGTGCTTAATCAAAGTATTGTAAGCGCCTTCATAAAGTGCTTCAGTAATTTCAGTATTCCATTCTGATACTACAATGCCGAATTTCATGTCGGCTGCCGACGGAACATCTGCTATATTATAATCCGATAAGTTTTTAAGACTTGTTGCCATTGTTTTATATTTTCTGCAAAAATAAAAGAGGTTGCCTACATAGACAACCTCTTTCAAATATTTTAGTTCAAATCACTTTGATTGTAATTCTGCTCTTGTCAAATATTTATCAACCTGACGTGCTTCTGCTGAAGTCGCATATTGATCTTTAATTGTTTTATAAGCTTCAACAGCTGCCTTGTAATCGCCTTTAGCTTCATACATAACACCTAACTTCATCAGGTAGGTAGGAGCCGTTAAGGTATTGTCAAATGATGCAGCTTTCTCATACTGTGAAATGGCATCATCATTCTGACCTAATTCTGCATAAGCATCACCCAAAGCGCCAGCAGCAGTGGCTGCAACCATTTCTTCGCTTGTAGAGAATCCTTTAAGGTAATCAACAGCCTCGTTGTAGTTGCCAAGGTGAAGATTTGAAACACCAGCGTAGTAAACAGCTAGGTTACCGGCAGTGGTTGAGCCATAATCTTCAATAATTTCAATGAAACCGGCATTTTGTCCGTCACCATTCAAGGCAAGATTAAATGAATCCTTCTCAAAATACTGCTGAGCATAAAAGATGGTTTTCTGGGCTTCCTGCTCTAAAGGCATGAAATAAAATTTCTTAATTCCCCAGTATCCGGCTACTATAATGATGATTGCCAATGCAATCATACTTAATCGATTCTGATTTTCTTCAATAAAGTGCTCCGTCTTACTCAATGCGCTCTCTACATTCTCGAAGCTATCGTCTTGATGCGTATGTTTCTCTTTTGACATTTTAAGTAAATTTTTATTCGAATGCCAAAAGTAATCGTTTTGACCTAAAAACAAAAGATGGATTATTACTTTTTATGCCTCGCTGATAAAATATTTAAGTTAATGGTTATTTTTGCACAAAATCAAAGCACATGCACATCAGGCACCTCAATCTTATTAATTTTAAAAATATTCAACAGGCCGAAATAGAGTTTTCGCCCGGTATTAACTGTCTTGTTGGTGAAAACGGGGCGGGTAAAACCAATGTGCTTGACGGACTTTATTACCTCTCGTTTTGTAAAAGCTATTTTAATGCCATTGATAGTCAGAATATAACACATAATCAGGAGTTTTTTGTGGTTCAGGGGCAATATTTCAGGCAGGATGAAGAGGAGCATATTTATTGCGGCCTAAAGAAGTCGCAGAAAAAGCATTTTAAGCGTAATAAAAAGGAGTACGGCAAACTGGCTGATCACATCGGCCTGATTCCTTTGGTGATGATTTCACCGGCCGACGAGCAGCTGATAAACGAAGGGAGTGAACAGCGCCGTAAATACATGGATGGTGTGATATCGCAATATGATAAGCCGTTTTTGGATGATCTGTTACGCTACAATCGATCCTTAATGCAACGCAATGCCACTCTAAAGCAATTGAAGGAGAGCGGGTCGCGCGATTTCTCTATGCTCGACCTGTGGGATGAACAGCTGGAGCAGCTGGCCGACCGTATTTACCAAAAGCGAATCGCTTTTATTAAGGAGCTGGTTCCTGTGTTTCAGAAATACTATGCCTACATCTCTGATGGAAAAGAAGAGATAGCCCTGAATTATACATCGCACCTGCACGAAGGCTCTTTGAAAGAACAATTGTTGTCCGTGCGCCAAAAGGACACCATTGTGGGGTATACGACCCGTGGGGTTCATAAAGATGATCTGGAACTGTTGTTAAGTGGTTATTCAATTAAGAAAATAGCATCGCAGGGACAAAAGAAAACCTTTTTAATTGCCCTAAAACTGGCTCAATATGAATTTATCCAAAAGCATAATGGGATAAAGCCGATTTTATTGCTCGATGATATTTTTGACAAGCTGGATGATGCACGAAGCAACAGGTTATTACAGTTGGTTTCAGAAGATGTATTTAACCAGATATTTATCACCGATACCAATAAGCCATACCTTGTCGATATAGTTCAGCGAACAGGAAAAGATTATAAAGTTTTTGATGTGGCAGCAGGGCAGGTTGTTGAATCTGAATAATGTTAATGCGTTTATTTGCTAATGCGTTAAATTGTGATTTGCAAATTGCCTATTTGTTGTTTATTTGTTAATTCGTTTATTTGTTAATCTACAAATCACTAAATAAACAAATTAACGAATCAAAAGTAACAACATGTACACCTATAACTTTGAAAAGCTTGAAGTTTGGCAGCTCTCACGTAAACTAGTCAGAAGGATTTATCATACTACGAGATCATTCCCAAGGGAAGAAGAGTTTGGTCTAACCAGTCAATTGAGAAGAGCTTCTGTTTCTATATCGTCGAATATTGCAGAAGGAAGTGGACGCTCATCAAATAAAGACAAGGCGCGTTTTATAGAAATTGCTTTTTCGAGTCTGTTAGAAGTTATTAACCAATTGATATTAGCTAATGATCTGGCATTTATAAGTGAAAATGATTTGATTACATATCGTGAAGAAATAAACGAATTGTCAAATAAGCTCAATGCCTTCCATAAAAGATTAACAATTTATTAATATGTTCATTTGTTAATGCGTTTATTTGCAAATCAACAATTCGCCAAATCAACAGATAAACAAATAAGCAAATAATCAAATCGCCAACAAAACATGCGTAGAAAAAAAACACAAGCCATAAGCTCAGTTATTAAAGAGGTCCTTAAGCAGCAGGATCTTAATAAGGGATTGTTGGAGAGCAGAGCGGTGAATTATTGGGAAAAAGTACTGGGTGCAGCCGTTGCACGAGCTACCCATAGAATATACATCAGGGATGGTGTTTTGCATGTTGAAATGACTTCCTCGGTGCTTCGCAATGAGTTAATGATGTGGAAAGACAAAATCATCATTAACCTTAACAAGGCCATAGGCGATAATATTGTAAAGGATATTGTGTTCAGGTAAGAGAAAATAGGTGGATAATGAAATGGTAATCGAAAAAAAAGTGCACGATGCACTAAGCACCGGGCACTTTAAAATATTTTATCAATTCGACAATTGATCGATTAATCAATTAATCATATTACGGATGTTTCTCCAGCAATTCTTTATCACTAAAAAAGAAATGGCTTTCACGATCAGCACTTGCGTCACTATCAGAACCATGAATAGCGTTCTTGGCTTTACTCTCAGCAAACAGTTTGCGAATAGTACCATCTTCTGCCTCAGCCGGGTCGGTACTGCCAATTAGTTTACGAAAATCCTCAACTGCATTTTCTTTTATCAGAATAGCAGCTACAATAGGTCCTGATGACATAAAATCAACCAAGTCGGGGAAAAATGGCCTTTCTTTATGCTCTTCGTAAAACGTTTCAGCATCTTCTTTAGATAATTTCAATGATTTGATTGCAGAAATACGGAATCCGCTTTCTTCAATCATATTAAAAATAGCGCCGATATGCTTGTTTTTTACAGCTCCCGGCTTAATCATGGTAAGTGTTTTAAATCCTGCCATATTTAGCTGATTAATTAGTGTAAGGTAAAAAAATATAAATCCTAAAATACAAAATTTTTAGTCTCTTAAAATCTATATCTTTGTAAATCCAACAAAAAATTAAGATGAATATTAAAGACAAGTCACAAATAGATTTATTCAAGACCAAAATACACAACAGTCAAAAAGTAATAATTGTTCCGCACAATAACCCGGATGGTGATGCATTAGGCTCTTCATTAGGGCTATACAATACTTTAAAGAACATGGGTAAGGAAGTTTCGGTTATAACACCAAATGAATTTCCTGATTTTCTGAATTGGATGCATGGCGTTGAAGATGTGATTATCTACGATAAGAATGTGAAAAAGGCTAAAAAGCTGATAAGCAATAGTGAACTGGTACTTTTTGTTGATTTTAACGCTTTGTCGCGAATTAAACTAATGGGTGAAGTGTTTGAGAATGACGATACACCCCGTATCATGATTGACCACCACCCGTTTCCTGAAGCCAATACAGCAGATATCCAGATTAGCGTACCTGAGGCTTCTTCAACATGTGAGTTATTGTTTCATGTGCTGAATGAAGCCGGTTTTAAAGAATATATAACCAAAGAGGCGGCTGAGTGTATTTATGCCGGAATAATGACAGACACTGGTTCACTGAACTATAATTCAAGTCGTCCTGAAACCTATTTAATTGTTGCCGATTTACTTCGAATGGGCATTGATAAGGAACATATTCATCATATGATATTTCATAATAACTCCTTTGACAGGATGCGCTTATTAGGGCATGCCCTGGGCGAAAAGATGGAGCGTATTCCGGAACAACAGGCAGCATTTATTTCATTGAGCCAGGAGGAGTTAAAGCAGTTTAATTTTAAGCCGGGAGATACCGAGGGCTTTGTTAATCAGGCCTTATGGATAGAAGGTGTGAATCTTTCCGCTTTATTTACCGAGAAAAAAGATTTGGTAAAAATATCCTTTCGCTCAAGAGGAGGTTTCCCGGCAAATAAATTCAGCGAGACCTACTTTAACGGAGGCGGGCATTTTAATGCCGCCGGTGGCGAGTCAAAATTAACGCTTGATAAAACAGTAGAGCGATTTAAAACGGTGTTAAAGGAATTTTGTGAAGCCAATGATTTCAGTTAAAACAATAGCTATTAGTATCCTTTTGGCAGGACTCTTATTGGCCTGTAAGCAAAAGCCACAGGAAAAGAAGCGCGTCACAAAAGACATGCTTTTGGAGATGAATAAGAAATTGGTGGGCACTGAAACTAAAGTGATAGAAAAATACATTGAGGATAAAGGCCTGCAGATGGAGAAGTCGAAAACAGGCTATTATTACTCTGTAAGCAATGCCTCAACGGGTGATACCATCAGGATGAATGATCAGGTTGTTCTGGCATATACCACCAGCTTGCTCGACGGTACCATTTGTTATTCGTCTGCAACTGAGGGCTTAATGAGCTTTACTGTAGGGAAAGCCCAGGTTGAAGCAGGGCTGGAGCAGTTTATTCAACAATTGGGACCCGGATCGATAGCCAAATTGATATTACCTCCGTATCTGGCTCATGGAGTTGGTGGTGATGGCAATAAAATACCCAAATTAGCGATATTAATAATGGATATCGAAGTTGTTGAAGTGCATCGTGTGCCTGCTGAATGAGTAAAATGATTTGAAGATTAAGCAAAAATGATTTTCTTTGTGCTTCGGTCGAAAAGACAAAATAATAAATAATGGATAGAAGAAAGACTTTCAACCTGACTATACTTTTTGCAATTGGATTGCTAATAAGCTTCGCGGCTTGCGATGATAATAACAATTACTTTAATGTTCAGGAGGCTATTGAAGCAGAACAGGAGTTGTTGGAGCGGTATTATGATGAAGAAATGGAAAATGGCCTCAGTCGATTGGATTCGATGACGGCTGTAGCTATTGATACAGTTGATAACCGATTAGAATCAGGAATGATGCTGTATCATACTCACATTGGTGAAGGTGATTCAATAGGGGCCTATAAATCGGTAAGCTTCCGTTATACCAATTATGCGATTGGAGTGATGATTAAGGATACACTGGTAGTTGGCACTGATACCACTTTTATTGAAAAAACAGTTGAGTTTGAAAGAGAGAATAATATATATTCCATTTCACCTTTTACATTTACTACCTATCCTATAGGTGGGACACCGGCAGCCGGTTCAAATGTTTATGCGGGTGTTAATGAGGCGGTCATGCATATGAGATTATTTGGAAAAGCAAAAGTTGTAATGCCATCATCTCTTGCCGATAATCAATTTAGTCCTCATGTGTTTGAAATTGAAGTAACTTCAGTCAGGAGGTAATAAAGAATACTGTATATTTCATAAACCATCTTCAAATTTGAAGGTGGTTTTTTTTATGCTAATAATTGAAGTTGTAATTTAAAACAAGTTTTTATTAGTGTATTTTTTATGTCATTTGTCAGATTTGAACTTATAAATGTTATCTTGCTTTCCGTTTTGAAAAAATGTTTATGGCAACTCAACCTGGTTGATTTGTAGCAGAAAACAATAAAACGAAACTCAAATTGTCTTTTTAATTATTTTATACACAAACTAAAAATGGGAGATAGGTCATTATCTCTGAGAATTAACGAATCAAAATTATGAATCAGCAGAAGAATTATGCATTGCCGATTTTTATGATGTTCCTACTATTTGGTATGATATCATTTGTAACAAATCTGGCAGCACCGATGGGTGTGGTTGTAAAGGAGCAGTTTCAGGCTTCTAACTTTTTAGGAATGTTGGGTAACTTCGCCAACTTTTTAGCTTATGCTTTTATGGGTATCCCTGGTGGTAAACTATTGGAAAAAGTAGGCTACAAAAAAACAGCTTTATTAGCTATTGTATTAGGTTTTGTTGGAGTTGGTATTCAGTTCTTTTCTGGTGTTGCCGAAAGCTTTTTTGTATACCTGTTGGGTGCATTTGTTGCAGGTTTCTCTATGTGTTTATTAAACATTGTGGTTAACCCTATGTTGAACACACTTGGTGGAGCTGGTAAAAAAGGTAACCAGTTAATTCAGGTAGGAGCAACTTTTAACTCCTT
>JAKSBD010000527.1 GCA_022361295.1 Bacteroidales bacterium | reverse complement strand
TCATTAAGACGTTCAAGCGCTTCGTGTAGTTTACCGAGTTTAGCTTCTGACTGACGCAGGGCGGCATCATTAACACTTTTATTATTGATTGCATCCATGCGGCTTACACGTCCAATGGCATCGTCAGGGGCTATGGCCTGTGTAAGCTCTTTCAGCGATTTTATTTTGCGCTCTACCGTTGTTATTTGCTTATTGATTAATTGCTCTATTTCTTGCTTGTTAATGGCCATTGGTTTATTTCTTTTGTGCTACCAAAATGATAGAGTCATCCTCTTTAAACTCTTTATAGGTGCTGATGTGAATGATGTCAAACTGTTGACCGAAAAGTTGCTTTATCTCTTCCGTTTCGTAATAATGAAATAACATGCCTTCATAGTTTTCTTGTCCTGTTCCTTTCCAGAAAGTGTGCAATACTAGTCCGTTTTCGTTTAAAACTTCAGCTTGTCGGCTAATTGATTTTTTAACATCATCGTGTGATAAATGGTGCAGCACCTTATTGGTATATATACAGTCAAATGTCTGTTTAATCCTGATGGTGACAGCATCCAGCACCTTTATTTTAATTTCAGGATGGCTACGCTTGTATAGTTCGGCAAATACAAACGAATAATCAGATCCAACGACATCATACTTTGTTCGGATATTATCTAAATCCTTGCCGGGCCCCATCCCTAACTCAAGGCATTTATATTGGACTGGTATATGCTTTTGAAATTGATCGAAAAACCAACTGCCATCATAATCGGCAGTCATTTCGAAGTATTGCTTTACATTTTCTTCTCTTTCAAAGAAAGACTCGCTCATAATTTTGATATTTGAATGCAAATTACGAAAAGTTTCATGATTAAATGAAAGGTCAGTCGTTTTGAAGTCATTTCAATGTGTAATAGAATGTCTAATGCATATTGCGTGTTAAAACAAAAGCCCTGATTCATTGATGAACCAGGGCCTGTATGCTATTGATAAACGCGGCTTATCTGAAATTAACCACTTCTATTTCGTAGATAAGAATGCTGTTACCGGGAATAGACACTTCACCTGTTTCGCTATTGTAACGATCAGAACTTCCGTAACACATTTGTGAAGGACAGTAAAGTATAGCTTTACTTCCCTTTTTTAGTAAAGGAATGCCAACTTGCCAGGCTTCAATAAAACCAGTTAAGGCAGCTGAGCTAACTGTTCCTTCAGTAAAGACTTCATCGTTAAGGAAGCTACCTTTAAAGCTTACATCAATCCATGATTCCTTTGGAACGTTTTCACCTTCACCTTCTTCAATGATTTCTATATACAAACCACTTTCATCTCTGCTTGCATTAATTTGGTTTTCAGAAATAAATTCTGCAATTATCTCTTCATCAATTTCAGACTGATCTCTTTTAGTGTTAATATGGTAAATCATAACGGTGTTTTTTTCCCCGTAAATGTTTCCATAAGCATCCCTGCAAAGCTGTGAGGGTGTATAAAGGATCATTTCGCCCTGTTTATTAATTTGTGACATACCAATTTGGAAACCAAAAGGCAAGGTGCTCAGATATGATGTGTGGTTCTTATCATCCTCATAAATATCTTTCCCATTAATGGTTTTGCTGGTAAAAGAAAAAGTGACTTTTTCATCTGTGTTATCTTCGTCACCAATTTCATCACCAATGCCCGGATTAATCACTTTATAATATAATCCTGAAGAGTGTCGTTCAGCAACAATATTATTGGTAGTCAGGTATTCGCTGATGATTTCCTCATCAAGCGCCGCATAATCCACATAGTCATCATCATTTAAACATCCTGCTAATAAAGGTAGTAGCATCGTAAATAAAAAAATCTTTCTCATCCTAATCACTATTCAATTAATGTTTTCAATAAATAAATTAAACTTCTAATGATTTGTCAGGTGATACAATAACCACCTGTAAATACATATCATTGATAAGTTTGTTATCGGTGTTCCCGATGTGATTCGATTGTTAGATACATTTTTGATTAAAGGGTTGCTTCATCGATTAAAAAAAAATGAAAATTTTCGTAATGTATTCCCTAAAGCAATGTTCTGAGTATAAAATGCCTGCTTTTCTTTCTGTATGAAATAACTAAAAATGCTACAATTGCGTATCGATATTTCGCATTATGCTAATAATAAATTGAATTATTATTTCGTTATTTGACAGTCATTATTTATAAAAAAGTATCAGTATGGTTAAATTACTCTTAAAATTAAAAGGCGATAAGTTTCTAATTACTAACGGTGAAAGTTTTGTGAAGAATATGAAGACTCATAAAATCGGTTTATTGTTAATGATTTTATTTGTCATTACGCCAGCAATGGCAACAGGATTTATTGCTCCCTCAGAAGAGAATGCAGTTGTATATTTTACACGTGTCAGTTCATACGGGGGGGCTGCTTCATTCGAATTTTTTCATAATGAAGAGTTTGTTGGCATCTTTAAAAATAAGAACTATATGCGTTATGAGGTTGAGGCAGGTGAACATCTTTTTTGGGCATCGAGTGAAAATAAACAATTTGTGAAAGCAAACCTGGAAGCGGGCAAGACATACATAGTCTTGGTTCATGTCAGATTGGGGGCATGGAAAGCCCAGGTAGGATTAGAGCCGGTAGATGTTACAAATCCCGATCAGGAAAAAGGACTAAAGAGAGCTATTGAATTGATTAACTCAAAAGACCCTATTGTTACTCCACAATCATTGATAGACAAAACAACTAAAAAGCTGCAGAAAAGAAATTTTGTGGAAAATATTATGGAGCGCTATGAAAATGAGTGGCAATATAAAGACAATTACGTCAAAAAATTAAATGCCGATATGTTTATACCAGATGAGAAATTAAAATAGGAACAACTTAAAAACTAACCTTAATGAAAACGAAATTCTTTGTATTATTTATTGCTCTGTCAATGACTGCGGCTACGTTTGCCCAGGATGATGTTGTATTGTTACCCAAGCAGGAAGAGGCTAAAAAGTTCAATTTTGGTGTTGGTGTGGCATATGGTTTTTTCAATCCTAAAGAAATAAATGATTTATTAGGAGATGCATTTCCTTCTGAAAATATGGATTATGGATTCAGTGAATTCTTTTTAAATATTGTGGGAAAAGTCAATTTAAACTACAACGTTTCGGAGCGTTTTTTATTGACAGCATTTATGGAATATGCGTGGGCACCCAAATTTATAACCGACAACAGTACTGATGAAACCCACTATTATTCATTCAACAGATTTGCCCCGGGGCTTTCACCTAAGTTTTTAATCCCCTTTGGCTCAGGAAAGCATTCTTTCTTCGTTTCTCCAGGCATAAGCTATAATTTTATGAAGTTTAAATTTGATGATGCCGATTTTGTAGCGACAGCAAACAATTTTGGGCTAAAATTTCAGGGTGGTGTTAACCTGCAGGTGGGTAAAGTGAAAATGCAGCCCTATATGGCATATGACTATACAAAATCAAATGATGACAAATACGATTTGGAATTGAATTATTCCGGCATTCAAATCGGGATTGATTTTTTCTTTTAATCTGATATAAAAAAAGGCTGTCTCAAAAGCCAGGTTCAATTATCTCAGGCTTTTACCACAAAGCCACAAAGAACACTGCGTTTTTTCTTGTGCTCTTCGTGGCTTCGTGGTAATTCTTATATCTTGTAACTCTCAGGTAAATGTTTCTGACTTTTGAGACATCCCCGTTCAAAAAATTATACCTAAACCTTATTTCTTGTTGTCAAGAATGGCTTCAATTTCGTCCATAATGCCGTTCATGGCTTCAATGGTTTTGTCAAATGGTTCAGACGATGTCATATCAACACCGGCATTTTTTAATAGCTCAATTGGGTAATCAGAACCTCCTGCCGAAATAAATTCAATATAACGTTTAGTGGCTTCTTTATCTCCTTCCAGCACCTTGGCAGCCAATGCTTGTGATGCCACAAAAGAAGTACTGTACTGATACACATAAAAATTCATGTAAAAATGAGGAATAGCAGCCCACTCAACAGCAATATTGTCTTCAACAGTACAAATGCCTTTATCGTGGCCATAATACTTGCGTGTAATATCACCATACATCTTGGTTAATACCTTACCTGTTAAAGGAGTACCTTTTTCTGCAGCTTCATGTATGGCCAGTTCAAACTCAGCAAATTGAGTCTGGCGGAATAAGGTGCCTTTAAAACCATCAAGCATACTCATTAACAAAGACAGACGTAAATCATCATCTTTAAGCTTTTTCTGCATCATATCGTTCAAAAGAACCTCGTTAAATGTTGATGCTACCTCAGCTACAAATGTGGCATAATCAGCTGTTGCAAAAGGTTGTGTTTTATTGGAGTAATAGCTGTGCATGGTATGACCTAACTCATGCGTCAGTGTGCTTACCTCATTATACTGGTCGGTGTAGTTCATTAAAATATAAGGGTGAACATCATAGGCGCCACCGTTTGAGTAGGCACCACTTCTTTTACCGGCATTAGGATATACATCGATCCAACGATTATTAAAAGCATGTTCAACCACTTCAACATATTCTTTACCAAGTGGCTTAAGCGACTTTAGAATTAACTCCTGAGCTTCTTCATATGAATACTTTAATTCAACGCCTTTAACAGTTGGAGCATACATGTCTGAATACATTAGCTCATCAACTCCTAACATGCGCTTTTTAAGCGTCAGGTAACGATGGAAGGTTCCAAGGTTATTGTTAACATTTTCAACCAAAGACTTATATACTTCAACAGGAATGTTGTTAGGTTTAACAGCAGCTTCCAATGCTGAATTATAATTACGTGCTTTTGCCCTGAATACATTAACTTTAACCTGGCCATTAAGCATTTCGCCAAATGTACCTTCGTATTTCAGGTAGTTGTCCCAGTATAGTTTTGTTACTTCCTGGCGCAGCTCGCGGTTGGCCGATGAACGTGCTATGCTGAAATTAGCAGAAGTCAATTCCTTTTCTTCACCGTCAATAGTGGCTTTAACGCGTGGCATTTCAGCATTGCTGAATACACTGAAAGCCGAGTTGGCAGTTCCGGTAATCATGCCGGTTTTTGCCATTACAGCCTCTTCCAGCTCTGATAAGGTGTGCATTTTCATACGATACACATCCATCAGGCCCATCTTGTATATCTCCAGCTTTGGCTCCTCTGCAATGTATTGCTTCATAGTTGCTTCAGGAATGGCTGCCAATTCTGGTGTAACAAATGATGCTTTTTGACCATAGTCAATAAATACTTGTCTGATTTCTTTTACACGAGCCATATTTTCTGAATCGCGTAAGTCTGCGTCAGACTTTAAAGAAGCATAAATGTATAGGCGGTAACCTTCTTTCATTAATTGCTCAGAGTATTGCATGTATTCAAGCAGAGCAGCAGATGATGAACCCAGCTTTCCTTTAAATTCGGATACTTTGGCCATATCCTTAACCAACTCGTCTTTAGCAGTCGACCAGTTTTCATCACTTTCATATAAGTCGGTGAAGTCCCACTTGTATTTGTCTTCAATTTCGGATCGCTTCTGTTGAGCAAAAGCGGTACAAACTGTTGCCAGCATCATTACTAACATCAGCAGTTTCGTAGATGTTTTCTTCATGGTTTAATTGATATTGTATTATTAATTTGATTATC
>JAKSBD010000654.1 GCA_022361295.1 Bacteroidales bacterium | reverse complement strand
TGCTCTTAACTACTTGCTTGTCGTTATCCCAGTATTTTGGAAGAATGCTTTTCTTGATACCGAATTCATCTCTTTCCTTACCGATAATGATTCGAATAAAGATGGGAGCTTCTCCGTTTTTAAGCAGTTTTGTCTTTTTAATGAAGCAATTTACTTTGATGTTTTCTAGTCCACTCATAATGCTAATTTTTTGATGTTAAAATTATCTACATGAGTTCATCAATTCGCATTCAAAAACTGAGTGATACAGGGCAATAGAGCGCTTTAATAACGATTCTTAGTGGACTAAAATCCGGACTTTTTTAGTCCACCAGAAATCCACCAGAAAAGTGCGTTTTTTTGCATTTTACTGCAAACTATTGCACACGAAAAAGCCCTGTAAGTTTTGACTTACAGGGCTTTGCTTTTTATTGCTGTTATTCTCAGCGGAGAGAGAGGGAGTTGGATTAAACTCTCAAATCTTACAAAATATAGGCAAAACGAGTTATAGCTTGTTTGTTGTTCACCAATGTGTTCACTATAGCAGTTTAAGTTAATACCTTATGACATATTTGAAGAATTATAGAACTAGAAAGCTGAGGTGATAATTTATGTTGAAATTGAATATATTACTTCATAATTTTCCTGAAATCATAATATAACTCACACAATACTTACCGATGCAAAAGTTCTAAATGCTGATTGTCATTTCATTACAGCAAACGCATTGTAAATATTGTGTAAAGAATGAGAATCCGTGTTTTTTACCAAAAACACTGTTATTACAGCATTATGGAGCTCTACTCTCATACTATTAAGGCTTTTACAATTTTAGAAAAAACGAACGGTATTTATAACACTACTTCTTAGCATGAGTGATTAGTTCTCTCATCAAAAAAGCTATATGAAAAGTTGTAAAAGTGTAAATGATAATTTAAGAGTTTCTAATTGACTTTTACCTGTAATAATTTAGCCGGTTAATTATCCAAACGAAGGTATAATTGCGCACAGGTAATCTTAAAAACATTTCATGAAGAGTTTAAAGTATCGGAAGAAACAATTAATTATGTTGCATTTCAGGGAGGAGGTATGGCAAAGGAAGGAACTTGTGTCGCCTGATATGCTTCACAGCAATTGCTAAACACTCCATCTCAACAATCTTATCTTAACACAGCTTTTAAGCAAACAGGAGAAAGTACCCTTTGCCTTGATAATAGAGGAGCCAGAAAACTTACATGCCGTAAAGGGGTGCTTTGGCAGCAGAATTAGTAGAAGGCTTATTATAATCATGTTGTTCAGAACTGGATATCTCGATACTTATACCTTTATGTAGATATGTTTTTAATCAATGCGGGCTTTTAGTTTCCCGTCTTTTAAAATTGGCAAAGAGAAAAATTCATAATCTTTTAATTTGTGTATTCGTAAGGGTTTAAAAGATCATTTACAGTTAAAAAAATAAAAGGACATTTACCTATTTTTTGGTAAATATCCCGTTTGAAATTTGTTGGTCTTAATAGGTTATACTACCATAAACACTATTGATCAGTGCTTTTGTTTTTGAGAAAAAGCATATTGTATCCTGATTCCATGTTTTCAATGTGACGATTCGCAATATCTTTATCAATCATATATCTGAACGTACTAAAAATATAAACAAACAAGGTTAAAGTTATCCCAATTAATATATACTCTCGTTCAGGAAGTAAAAGGAATAATGCTGTTAAAAGAAACACTAAACCGGTATTTATTAGAATGTACTTCCTGATTTTGGGAAATAAAACATAATAAGGAATTTGCTTACCCAGAAAGAAAATAACGACACCGGACATAGCTAAAAAGCGAAATGTACTCAGTTCCAAATCTCGTAAAATAGCATGTCGTATAAGGTTGGCTATTACTGCTAAACCCATATATAAAAGTAGATTTGGAAAAATAATCAGGTAGGCTTTTTTTATCCTCTTGTTCTCCGTTAGCAAATAGATAAAATCAAATAGTATCCACCAGATTCCACCTATTAATATAAAACCAGTAATAGTGGCTATAATATTAAAGATATTCCAGTTAATCCCTTGCAAAGCATTAGAGAGACTTATTACAGATTCTCCTAAAAGAATAATAATAAGCAGACCTGCACGTTCAACGAGATGCTCGCTGTGTATTTTAGCGGCTTTCATTTTGGCTCCAAGTATCGGAGGTAAAACTAAATCTAAAAATATACTTAAATAAACCACAAAATATCGGAAGTCATTATCTATAAATATGGCACTAAAACCTATCACGGTATTCGTTAGGTAAACCCATCCGAGCATTTTAGCATGTTTGTCATCATTTTTGTGTTTGCTGTGTGATGTAACATACATTAAGGCGATAATAAGTCGAATAGCCGAATAGAAGCTGATAAATCCATAAAAAATCCTGTCGAAATCTGCATTTATAAATACGGATAAACCAATCATTAAAAGCATAATAATGAGGGTTACAAAGCGATGATTCTTGCTATCTGTATCGTATAAATTGCAATACACTGTATGGTTAGCCCATAACCACCATACGGGAATAAACACGAGAGGAAACTTAATGATGTAATCCCATTCTAAATGGCCATGGTGTGTATGTGCCAGCATGTGTGTAATGCTGCTAATCACAACTACAAATATCAAATCGAAAAATAGTTCAAGCCATGTAGCATGTCTATTCTGTTGAAAATATTGTAATGATCTTTTCATGATTTCAAGTTTTGAGCTATTACTCTTTGCAAATGATAATAAAAGGGTAGGGTATCCCTTAAGAATCATCTTGATTCTTAAGGTTTG
>JAKSBD010000392.1 GCA_022361295.1 Bacteroidales bacterium | reverse complement strand
CCACCCAGTTCCAAATCCAACCAATTGGTAATTTCTGTATTATTGCGGAAATTGATAAAGAAACGCTCATTACTGTTTTCCTGAAAATTATCATTACCACCTTCGTACATTAATGAAACCGTATTAGACATCACATCATTTCCTCCTGAAACACGCAAATTGTATTGCTGGGTAAATGGATTGTCCATGAAGTTATCACGAATTTGATCCCGGTTATTTAGTTTAGCTAATCTTGCAAGCCCTTCTTCTAATTGCTGGTCTGAAACACCTAAACCTAAACGATGCATATTTAATAATGTAACAGCCTCAGAATTACCACTACTTGCAAAGTTTGGTGCATATGCAGGTAAAGACCAAGGATTAGTAGCTAAAGCCATATTATACATGTTTCGCTCATATTCAATAGTTTGAGAGCTATTGGCCTGATTCATAAAATAATCCAGATCAAGTTGTTCTGTAAACTTCCAGAATGAAGAGAATTCAACTTGTGCCTTACCCTTTTTACCTTTTTTAGTCGTAATGACAATTACACCATTGGCCGATTTTGCTCCCCAGATTGAAGCGGCAGCTGCATCTTTCAACACAGTAATGCTTTCAACATCATTAGGATTGATCGTACTAAACGGATCAACACGCATGGTCAAATTGCCATAAATATCATACTGCTCTTCCTGAATCATCGGAAATCCATCTACAACCACCAATGGTTGTGCATTAGCGTTTAAACTACTCTTACCGCGTATTTCAAAATCAATGGTTCCATCAGCACGAGTCGTGGCATTAACACCTGCTAAACTACCAACTAATCGCTCTGCAATGTTTGATGCCGGTTTTTCCATGTGCTCAGTAGCCATTTTATCAAAAGAACCGGTTGCCCGTTCTCGCGAAAGTGTTTGATAACCTGTCACAACAACTTCTTCAAGACCTTTGATATCCTCCACCATCACAACATTTATAGAAGTTCTTCCCTCAACAGCTATTTCCTGTGTAACAAATCCAAGGCTTGAAATTTCCAGTACCAATCCTTCTTCATCAGGAGCTTCTAACTCGTATGTACCATCGACGGCCGAAACACAACCAGTAGTAGTACCCTTAAAGCAGACGGCAGCAAATGGTAATGGCTCACCATTTTCATCTTTAACAGTACCGCGAATAACTATTTTCTTTTCCTGTTGTTCGGCAGCCACCTCTTTAATTTCCTCAATCACCTCAGCCTTCCTGATCAGGATAACATCATTGTCGATAACAAAGGAATAACCTTGCTCTTCAAGTAACTCTTTCAGTACTGATGTAACTTCCTGGTCGGTGGCATTTAAATAGATACCTTCTACCTTGCTTAATTCCCTTCCGTTATAAAGGAATCCTAAATCAGTTTGTCGCTCAATGGCCTTTAAACATTCCTTCAGCGTTGCATCTTTTAATTCCAGCGTTACTTTTTGCTGGCTAAAAACAGAAGCTGAAACCTGTAGGTTCAATAAGAACAGTAGCAATACCAAATTCTTCATAATTAGTAGTGTTCGTCTCCGCCTCTTCGCAAAGTCGAAGAACCATTCTAACTTTTTTTTCATAATTTTGTAACGATTATAAGTTATTAAAGGGATCTCCCTTTAGAAGAGTGGAAAAAGGACCAGTTTTTCCGCTCTTTTTTTATGGGCTATCCATGTAGACTTCTATATTATTTCAATATCACTGCATTATCTTTAAGTTCAATTTCCACATCACTCACTTCCTCAATCATATCCAGTATCACATCAATATTTTCGAAACGTGGTAAACGACCGTTGAAATATTCCTGTCGTGCCTGATTATTCACAAAATAAACATCGACATTATACCATCGCTCCAACTTTTTAAAGATGCTTTCAAGGTTTTCGTCTTCAAACTGAAATCGTCCCTTTGTCCACGCCAGATAAGCTTCTGCATTCACATCTTTAACACTGGCAGTCAGGTCTTTTTTATCAAAAACATACTGCTGATCAGGTTCTATTTCAATCGATTCCAATTGTCCTATTACATTATTAATACGCACTTTACCTTCTGCCAGAGTCGTTTGCACTGTTCCGTCATTAGCATAACAACTCACATTAAACCGTGTTCCCAGCACCTCAACATCATGAACCGGTGTTTTGAGAATGAAGGGCTTTTCTGCATTGTGTGCCACATCAAAGCTTACTTCTCCATAAACCAGTTCAACCCTTCGCGTATCTCCTTGAAACTGCACCGGAAACTTTAGCTCCGACATCGAATTAATCCATACCCTTGTACCATCCGCCAGGGTTAAGGTAAACTCCTCGCCTTTGTTAAGACGAATGGTATTATACAAAACGGTCTCATTGTCAACAACATTATTGGCATACGACACTTCTGATGAGGCCGTATTAATGGTGGTTCCATCCGTCTCCTGCAACACCATATCACCGCTGCCCAGGCGTACAACCTGGCCATTACTCAACTGCAGTTCGGCTGTTTTACTACCCGCTTGTATATTGGTGGCATTCTGAACAACAACTGGTTGATCATGACTTGTTTTAACCAACAAAAAAGTGGTATAACTCACTAAAGCTATGACAGCAATTGAAGCGGCTGCTCCCACCCATCGTGGAATACGCAGTTTTGGTTTATGCACCAAACGTGGCAATATTCGCAGCCATGCTTTCTCAAAATCTGCCGGCTGTTCGTTAACAACCTTGTTATGACTAAAGTAATACTCTGCTTTATTGGCATATAACTTGTGCGTTTCTTTTTTACCAAGCCATTCATTATAGGCCTTTTTTTCTTCAGGAGTAAGCTCTCCCAGGGCCTTTTTACGAATTAATTCTATGTCGATATTACTTTGTTTCATTTGTTGTTGGATATCCTTGTTTGCCTTTATGACAACGTCAATTAAAAAGGGGTGACAAACTTTCTTTAATTTATTTGGAAATAGTGTCAACAGCAAGTCGTATCCTCAGTATCCGGTATAGGTAGAAGATATTATGAGGTATTTAAAGGTAAGCCAGTTGTGATATTTGTTACAAGAAAAATAGCAGGTTGGTTTTATCCAACAGCTTTTCACGAAGTTTCTTTTTCGCACGCTGCAGTTGTGTTTTAACCGTATTAACAGATACCCCTAACTCTTGTGCAATGGATTCGCGGGTTTCACCGTCAATCATCTTCATGGTAAATACTTTGGCCATTTGCTCCGGTAATTCGTTAATGGATGTTTTTATATCCACCATTATCTGGGGATCAAAATATTCCACCTCATCATCGGTCTGAAGCATACCATCCATATACATTAAATGGTTTTTGTCCCTTACTTTTAAACCTTTAATGTAGTTGAGACAACGATTACGCACTGCCTGGTAAAAATAAGCTTTAACTGAAGTTTCTATTTTGACCTTTGAAGCATTTTCCCACAAGAACACAAACAAATCCTGAACCAGGTTTTCGCTCTCCTGCTGATCAAATAAAAAGCTTTTGGCAAAAGTTACAAGATGCTCATAGTAATCATCAAACAGAGCTTTATACACTTCTTTGTTGCCCTGCTTAATCTCATTAAATATGATTTTATCTTCAATGCGCATCCTGATCAGATTTGTGTGACAAATATAAAAATTAATCTATGAAACGTTTAACGCTGTTGACTCAAGATAACTATAGTCTTGATTACCCATCACTTATCACCTAAAAAGTGCTTTGGCGATTGCCCGAAGGTTTTCCTGAATGACGTACTGAAGTACTTAGGATCGTTGAACCCAACTTTAGTCGCGATTTCGGCAACGGTATATGTTCGTTGATTCAGCAGTTCGAGTGCCTTTTGCATCCTGATATGTTTGATAAATTCACCGGCCGATAAATTGGTCAGGGCCTTCAGTTTCCGATAGAAAACAGAGTTGCTCATCCCCATTTGCATGGTAAAATCAGGTACCGAAAACTCAGGATCTTCCAAATGACTGATAACGATATTAGTTGCTTTTTCGATAAATTGATTATCCAGGTGATTGCTGGTCTTTCTCTGAATGGAAGATACTTGATCAGGCTGACTTGTAAAGGCCTCTTTTAGCTGCTGACGTGAAGTGATCAGGTTTCTGATACGTGCTTCCAGATAGGCCGGATCAAAAGGTTTGGTGATATAGGCATCTGCACCTGTTTCAATCCCCTCAATTTGCTGATCACCTGAAGATCGTGCTGTTAACAGCACAATAGGTATATGGCAAATACGCACATCTTCCTTTACCCTTTTACAAAACTCCAGGCCATCCATTTCCGGCATCATCACGTCGGATACAATCAGGTCAGGAAATGCTTCCACCGCTTTTTCCAGACCATCGCGACCATTTTCTGCTGTCATAATGCGATAAGTATGCTTTAACTCTCCTTTAATAAACGATCGTAGTTCGGCATTATCTTCCACTATCAGTACCAAAGGGACATGCTTATCGGCTTCCTGAACAGCCTCATTTTTAATGGATGCTTCATCTTCTGACAGCAAATACCCCTTATCCGGCAGATGCTTTTTTTCGGGACCATTAACTGCTTTCTTTTTCTCATGCTCTGATAAGTGCTGATCTCCCAAGGGAAGCGAAAGGGTAAAAGTACAACCCGGCCCTTCATTGTTAGTCACATCTACCCTACCAGCGTGCATTTCGGTAAAGGTTCTGACAATTGACAAGCCAAGCCCTGTTCCATTAACCATGAATCCTGAGGAGTCCTCCACCCTGTAGAAACGATTAAAAACATGGTTCAACTGATTATCCGGAATTCCCTTACCCGAATCTTCTACACTTATCTGAAGCTGATTACTTTGAACACTCATATGAATGCTGAAGGTAATTGTACCCTTGTCGGGCGTATATTTAAAGGCATTAGACAATAAATTATAAAGCACCTTCTCCATCTTGTCCCGATCATACCATAGTTGAATGGCATCGGATTCGTTAATAAAAAGGTATCGTATACCCCTATAGTGCGCAAGGATGCAGAAACTATTAAATACCTCTTTTGAAAAGGTAATTATATCCGATTCTTCTGCCATCAGTGACATTTTACGGTTATCCACCTTGCGGATATCCAGTATCTGATTGACCAACTTCAATAACTTATACGTATTCCTGTACATCAGCGAATAATACCTCTTCCGTTCTTCTGTGCTTACAGAATCGCGTGCAGCCATTAATTTCTTCAATGGACCTTCAATCAGGGTGAGGGGTGTTCTGAATTCGTGGGAAATATTTGTAAACAGCCCCAGTTTCATTCTTTCCAGCTTAAGGTCGTTCTTAAGCCTGATTCTTGACATTGTATAGCGGTACAGCACCCCAACCAGTATTACAAGCAAAATAACATACACCAAGTAGGCCCACGCTGTGGCCCAGTAAGGAGGGTGGATGATTATACTGATACGTTCCTCCTTATTTTGATCCGGACGTAAGCTGTTGATGGCTCTGACCCTGAAAGTGTATTTACCGGGATTTAGATTCGCATAAGAAATGGACAACTTTGATTCATTGGTTGTATGCCATTCCTTATCCACTCCATCCATTAGATACGAAAACCTTAGATTAAGATCGGTATGATAAGCACAGGCGGTGTATTCAATGGAAAAATCATTCTGGCGATGGTTTAATTCAAGTACCTCTCCTCCATCCAATAAACCGATTAAAGGGCTTTCGCTGCTTTCTTCCTTTAACAGCGAGCGGCCTGATATTTTAAAGTCAGTCATCGCGATATCAGGAACAAAAAGATTATCCTTTATACTGTCGGGGTGGAACTCGAAACAGCCGTTATTAATCGTTCCCAGGAACAATGTACCTGCCTCATTCCGGCATGTGGCATCAATGGTGTAATCCTCATGCACAATGCGGCTATTCTCAATGAAGCGGTTAAATGTTTCTGATAATGGATTAAAGCGATAAATACCCCGCTGTGTATATAACCATATATTCCCGGATTCATCACTTAAGACACCGCATATGGAATTATGCGGTAAACCTCTTTCCATCGTATAACTGGTAAAATACTCCTTATTGATATCAAATTTATTAAGTCCTCTTGCCGTACCAAACCACAGGTTACCATCTTTGTCACGGCATATTGAGATCACAGAATTATTGGATAAGGAAGTCGTATCGCCAGGCACATGCTCAAACTGATCCATTACACTGGTTTCCAAATTATATCGGAACAATCCCCTGCCGCGATTGGTAAACCACATGTTATTATTAATATCTGTAATTATGACATCAACAAACTGATTTGAAGGACCTTCAGGTTCAACCTCATCACACCTAAAAGGCTGATAATATAACACCTTGGCATTCAGATTGACACTATCTACGCGGGCCATGCCGGCTCCATGTGTTGCAATCCATAAACGCCCATTGGGACCAATGGTCACATCCGTAATGCGGTACGATGGTGAATATTGGCCCTCAGAGTCCTTAAACTGATAGAATCGTTTCTCTTTTTCGCTATACATAAAAAGGCCTGTACCATAGGTACCTATCCACAAATTCCCGATACTATCTTTACAAAAGCAGGTGGTTTCGCCAATTAAACCGACTTCCCGAGGTATGTAATTGTTGTCTCCTGGCAACAGATCATGATATCTGGTGTAACGACCCGACTGCCGACTGAATTTATTGAGCCCAAGTCGTGTTCCAAACCATACAGTCCCGTTATTATCATCATAAATAGCATTGACCCGGATGTGATCAGGACTATTACTGTCATCTTCAACAATAATATGCTGCTTAAAACAAGCTTGTCCCAGTGAAAGCTGGTTTATTCCATTTCCTTGCGTGCCGATAAAGATGGCATTGGAACGATCGCAGAATAAACAGGAAACATTGTTATCACAGATACTATTGGTATTATCAGGTTCTGAGTTATAATACTCAATGGGTGGATAACGATCATACTTATAAGCAGAGCGGATGAGGGCCAATCCATTATTATTGGAACCAATCAGAATGTTTCCTTCATTATCTTCACATATGGACGTAATATTTTTTTGAAAACCATAGGATTCCTTATTGATCCTTAGGTGGATAGTATGATAATCTCCAGTTGCTGCATTCCGGAAAAACACTTTATTATCGCTGGAACCAGCCCATGTATTTCCCTGGCGATCCTCCAGCAGGCATAAAATGTGCTGTCCCTGGATTCCTTCTTTCGTCAGCTGATTTTTAACGGGGTTCCAGCTATACATCTGATTGCCATTAACAGCCAGGGCAACTTTACCTGATTGACCATAATAATGACTCGTAATATTGAGTGGTTCCCCGGGAATCCACCTCTCAAATAAAGCATTGCAGGAATGATAATCGGCCTCATATTGTTGATTCCTTTCATCAATAATCAGTTTACCTATCCCTGAAGCTGACACAAGGTAAAACACGTTATTGATGCGAAATATTTTGGCATTATTACCTGGCTCATCCTGTATCTCCACCAGCATGAAACGTCGTGTAAAAATATCAAAGACATACAGACCGTCAGAGGTGGATAACAATCTTTTTGAGCCATCTAATTCTGTTATTGAAAGAATATTATTGGAAGTTAGTTCCGCACCTGCCCTTATGGTATTCCAGCATAGCTCAGAAGTGTAACCGTCATACAGAAATAGTCCTTCATTGGTACCAAAATACATCAGACCTTTCCCATCCTGATAGATACAGTTAACATTACTCTGCTTTAATGCAATATTATCACTAAGGTACTTAAAAGAATATGTTCTTAATCCGGCATAAGTCTGCGATCCGCAGATCATCAAAAAAATTACTATGACCTTATGCTTGAAATTCACTCCTGATGGTTTAAAATGCCTGTTAGCTGTAGCAAAAATAGTATTCCATTTTAATTCGTGTGTTGCTTTGCCTATAAAAAAACAGATGGAATAGACTGCGACAACATTGTGTGTTCGAAAAGAAGTTTTATATACGTATATATCTATGCATCATGGGAATCAGCTTGCAAAGCTATATAAATGTGAGCCTTGATATCTTTTCGATCACTAGAGAGCGATAACCCGGGCAATAATAAACTTGAAATTATCAAAAGTATAAAACCAAGCCCTCCTTTTTCAATTCAGAAATACATGATTTATTGGCACTTGAAAGATTATTAAACTAAATTGAAAGATTATTAAACCAGAAACTTATCCACGGAAAATATATTTGCCTTAATAGAAACAGACTGGTCATTCCATTGGATAGTCACGCTAATGTTGTTAGAACATTTAAGAGTTCCGCACTGTGGGATTGAACAGGAATTTAATGACCTCAATAACATATTTAATAAGTTTATGAAACACATTCATCTATTCATTTTTTTGCAGATTGTTTTTTTCGCTGCAGTTTCCCATGCACAGGAAGACTGGGAAAATGAGAAGGTATTTGCCATCAACCGGGAAATACCCTATTCAACTTTTTACACCTATGGTTGTGAAACCTTGGCTCTGAAAAATTGTCCATCAGAGTCGCCTTACTACCAATTATTAAATGGTAGCTGGAAATTCAATTGGGTAAAGGTACCTGACGATCGTCCCGTGGATTTCTACAAGGAGAATTATGACGTATCCAATTGGGATAACATACAGGTACCATCCAACTGGGAGCTGAAAGGCTATGGGGTTCCCATCTATGTTAACACTCGCTATGAGTATGCACCCAAAAACCCTCAGCCTCCAAATGTTCCTGATGATTGGAATCCTGTCGGTTCATACCGCCGTGAATTTCTGATTCCGGATAACTGGGACGGGCGACAGGTGTTTATACACTTTGGCGCTGTTAAATCGGCCATGTACCTGTGGATTAACGGACAGAAAGTTGGTTACTCGCAAGGCTCAAAAACACCCGCTGAATTTGATATCACCCCCTACATTAAAAAGGGGAAAAACATGGTAGCTGTTGAAGTCTATCGCTTTAGTGATGGTGCCTACCTGGAATGTCAGGATTTTTGGAGATTAAGCGGGATAGAGCGTGATGTATACCTCTATTCAACACCAAAGGTCAGAATACGCGATTTCTTCTTTAAGTGTAACCTAGATGAGCAGTACACCAATGCCAATCCGGTGGTTGATGTTGAATTACTGGCTCATGATGGAACAACAGGTTCATTCACTCTGGAAATGAACTTATATGATGGGAATGAAAAAGTATGGACATCATCGAAGAAAATAAAAGTAGCCGGCAAAGCGACAACGTCTTTTACCCAGCTAATTAAAGAGCCTAAGAAGTGGAGTGCTGAAACACCGGACTTGTATACCTTATCACTTATACTCAAGGATAGTAAAGGAAAAGTGATTCAGGCAACTTCCAACAAAGTAGGTTTCCGCAAAGTGGAAATCAAAGGCGGTCAATTACTGGTGAATGGCAAGGCCGTTTTACTCAAGGGGGTTAACCGTCATGAGCACGATGAATTTGAAGGTCATGTGGTTGGCCTTCAGTCAATGCTGGATGATATTCGCCTGATGAAAGAAAACAATATTAACGCGGTTCGTACTTGTCACTACCCTAACGATCCTGTATGGTATGACCTGTGTGATCAGTATGGATTATACCTGATAGATGAAGCGAATATTGAGTCGCACGGAATGGGATACGGGGCCAAATCACTGGCGAAAGCACCATCGTGGTTAGATGCCCACATGGATCGGACTGTAAGAATGGTTGAACGCGATAAAAACCACCCGAGTGTCATCATCTGGTCGTTGGGTAACGAGGCTGGCGACGGCCCTAACTTCGAAGCCACATCGAAATGGATTCATGAACGCGATGCCTCTCGCCCTGTTCACTACGAACGTGCAGGTGAACGAGCGCACACCGATATAGTCTGCCCAATGTACATGGGTATTAATGCTATGGTGAAATATGCTTCCAAGCCTCAGGAACGTCCGTTGATACAGTGTGAATATGCACATGCAATGGGTAACAGTGTTGGTAATTTACAAGATTACTGGGACGTCATTGAAAAGTACAAGCACCTGCAGGGTGGTTTCATTTGGGATTGGGTAGACCAGGGAATCGCGGCTTACGACGAGAACGGCAAGAAATACTGGGCCTTTGGCGGGCACCTGGGAGCTGAAGACTATATCGATGATCAAAACTTCTGCATGAACGGTGTGATTAACGCTGACCGTACAGCCCATCCTTCATTATTTGAAGTGAAGAAAGTATACCAGTATGTGAAGATTAAATCTGCCGACAAAGCTTGCTCAAAGGTGAATATTACCAACTACTATGACTTCATCACCCTGAATAAATTCAAAATCGCGTGGGTTGTTAAAGCCAATGGAGAGGATGTACTGAATGGAGAATTTTATCCAAGAGATATTGCTCCTGGTGAAACAAAAGCTTTTGACCTTGGCTTACAGAAGCTTGTTAAGCAGCCGGGGAAAGAGTATTTCGTGCATTTTAACATGCTAAGCTTACATGATGAACCAATGATTCCGGCCGGTTATGTGCAGGCAAGCGAACAAATTGCTCTGCCCGGTGTCGCTGCCAATAAAAAGACCTCTCAGGCAATGCCTAAGCTGCAACTTAAGCAAAGTGCTGATAAAGCAGTGATCAGATCAACAGACCTGAACATGGTGTTTGACCTTAAAAAAGGTGAGCTAAGCAGCTATCAGTATGCGGGCATCAACTATATTGAAGAGGGACCATCGCCAAACTTCTGGAAGGCCCCTAACGATAATGACCTGGGATACAAGATGCCTGAACAATATGGCATTTGGCGTGAAGCCGGCGCCAATAAGGTGCTTAAGGATGCCAATGTTCAAAAAATGGCTGATAATCATATACAGGTATCCTTTGTATTTACTTTATCTGAGCTGGAAAGCCAGTTAACAACTGTTTATACGGTTAATGGTCTGGGTGAAATTAAGGTAGACTATAATTTTGAAAAAGGTGATAAGGAGCTTCCATTAATTCCACGTGTTGGAATGATGATGGTGCTTCCTGAAAACTTCGAATACCTGGAATGGTATGGGCGCGGGCCATGGGAAAACTACCCTGACCGCAAAACAGCAGCCTTTGTTGATCATTACAAGAGCACGGTGACTGACCAATACTTCGCCTATGCCAGTCCACAGGAAACAGGCTATAAAACCGACTCCAGATGGATGGTGGTAATGGATAAAAAAGGACATGGACTAATGGTGGAAAGCAATGAGCATTTTGGCTTTTCAGCCCTCCACTTTACCCCGGAAGATTTAAGCCAGGATAACAGAGGGACTAAACATATGGCTGAAGTAGAACCACGACGGGAAACCATCGTAAATATCGATCATAAGATAATGGGTGTTGGTGGCGATAACTCATGGGGAGCCAAACCTCATGCCCAATATTCTATTAAGGCTGATAACTATTCATACTCCTTCACAATGAAACCTTTTGTTTCGAACGAGGCCATGCATAACTATATCGATCAATAATAAATAGCGCGAATATTTCGGCTCTTGTTATGAATATCCCGATCCGATATGTCAAAAGAAGGTGTCCAATAGTTGGGCACCTTCTGTTTTTTCGCCTGAAGGTATTGATTAAGTTGCCTTTGGGTTTACAGACACTTACCCACAACTCCGTTCATTTATTGTTATTTGAAAAGCTCCTCCAACTTCTGATCCAAAGCCTTACCGCGAACATGCAAAGCAATAATTTCACCGGTACTTGCATCCACCAACCAGTTTGCTGGCACAGCTGGTGTGGCAAACTTTTTAGCGATTGGACTCTCATAACCTTTCAAATCGCTGGTGTTGATCCATGGGATGTCCTCCTCATCGGATGCTTTTTCCCAGTCTTTACGTTTGGTATCCAATGAAAAAGACATAATTTCAAAGCCCTTCTCATGAAATGCCTCATAAGCTCTTTTCATATGAGGAATCTCTGCACGACAAGGTCCGCACCACGAAGCCCATAACTCCACCAATACGTATTTGTTCTTTTTCATTACCTCCGACAGTTGAAACCCTTCACCTTGCAAGTTACTTGCTTTAAAATCTTTCATCGTTTTACCTATCTCCAAAGTAGCTCTTTTCGCATAGGCTTCTTTCGCCATTTCAATCTCTTTTTTTGCTATAATGGCTTCACGGTTATCCTCCAATTGACTGATCAATTCTTCCTGAGTTTTCATATCTGCTTGACCATCTCCGGAATGGTATCCTACCCTATGTAATAAAAGTTTCGCCAATGGGTCCTTCTGCTGCTGATATACCTTGGCTAAAATTTTACCCCGGGGCTTTGACGTCTCAGCGGCCAGTCTGTAGTATTCTTTCATGGCTTTTTCATCCTTGGCAGATACTCCTTTATTTCGATGAGCATGAAAAGCCTGATTCGCTTTTTGATAAGCAGGATCGTTTATGACAGGATTAACAATTAGCTCACTATATTGACCTCCCTTAAAGGTAAATTCAGTCGTTGATGTAAAGTCAATCTCTGTTTTACCTGGCTCCAAGGCCATTAGAATAATCCCCGAATACATTTTCTTACCATCACCAGAACGTACATCCAGGCGAACCACATGAGGACTTGTCACCTGGCCTTTATGGACAATTACACCATCTTTGAAACTTTCCTCTATAATGGTCTCAAACTTTCGAATACTATCTACACGTCTTCTGGAGATTTGCGCTTCTGCCCCTTCAGGGAAATGCTCTCCACCCTTAATAACAATCTCATAACTTGTTGGGTCTGTTGTACAGGCAAACATGGCAGACAGTACAATAGTAGTTAATACCCATTTAAATTTATTTTTAATTTCCATAATTAATTATGTTTTTGGTTGGATGAATTGTTTGTAAAAATCGTTTCTCAATAATTAAGCTTCCTTGCTTAACCGCTGAGCAAGCTCTTCTAAATATTAGAAATGTGTCGACAGGTAAGGTCTTCTATTTATTTGTTAATGCGTATACACTTCTCAACCTGCAATTAGGTTAATTAAGGTTAATACAAATTGTTGTTAGCTTAAAATAGGAGGCTCGTAATCGGCCTCCTATCTCATTTCATATGGTCCGTAAATCGTTAATACGTATTTTGTTTAACCGAACCTCCTGTTAGTATTACTACTTCCTTCGGTATCGGACGCGCATATTTTCTTGAACCAGGTTCAAGCGTATATACTTTTGGCGTATCAAAATCAATTGCAGTCTCCCCTACTTCGTAATAGTCTCTGGATAAAATAATCGGATCGATTAAACCGTCGGCATTTAGGCGCTTGATGTCGTACCAACGTAAGGATTTAAATGGAAATTCTCTCCATCGTTCATTGGCGACAAGTTGCACGGCCTCTTTCGCCGTTCCGGGAATTGGCAACGTTATGTAATCATCAGCAGCAATTCGGTTTATACGAACCATTTCTACATTTTCCATGCATGTGCCTATGTCGTTATTTCTGGCAGCACACTCGGCCAGTATTAAATACATCTCAGCCACATCGGTTCCGGTAATCAGGGTATTGGTTTTCCAATAGTGTGTATTGCCCTCTGTTACACCAAAAATCAGTCCCAGCAGCTTATCTGTGTAAAAATACTGCAAGCGTAAGTCTTCTGGTTGATAAGCAGCCAATAGTTCATCATTAGCGACCATAATGGACTGCGACTTATTATGGTACATTTTGTACGAACTTTCCCAGCAAGTATAATATTCAGGACTATATGATGCCGTAAAAATATCAGCCGTCATATTCTGTCCAAGGTAATTGATTAAGTCGATTGTATTCAGGTCAATCATTGTGTTGTGCAGGGACAGGGCCTTTTCTGCATATTTTTTAGCATTGGCAAAATCCTGAACATACACGTAATACCTGGCCGCTAATGCCGATGCTGATGCATCACTTTCACGCCAGCTATCCGTTCTTGGCTTATCAATCTCAAGACCTT
>JAKSBD010000090.1 GCA_022361295.1 Bacteroidales bacterium | reverse complement strand
TCATGGGAAATATAGTTGCAGTTGTTGGTCGCCCAAATGTAGGTAAATCAACACTTTTTAATCGATTAACCGGAACACGCCAAGCCATTGTAAATGAAGAAGCCGGTGTAACACGCGACCGCTTGTACGGCAAAGCTTTTTGGAATGGTGTAGATTTTTCGGTGATTGACACCGGAGGTTACGCAACCAATTCTGATGATATTTTTGAAGAAGCCATTCGTCGCCAGGTGTTGATTGCCATTGAAGAGGCAGATATTATTGTTTTTGTGGTTGACGTAGTTACCGGCATCACCGATTATGACGAAGGTGTAGCTGATGTACTTCGTCGCTCGCAAAAGCCGGTCATAATGGTCGTTAATAAAGTTGATAACAATGAACGAATTAACGATTCTAGTTATTTTTATGCCCTGGGGTTAGAGAACCTTTATCCTATTTCGGCTATAAATGGTGCAGGTACTGGTGAATTCCTTGACAAGCTTGTTTCAATGTTCCCTAAAGAGGAAAATGAACAGGAGCTTGACTTACCTAAATTTACCATCGTTGGCCGCCCTAATGCTGGTAAATCGTCTATCATCAATGCTTTTATTGGTGAAGAACGCAATATTGTAACGCCAATTTCAGGTACCACTCGCGATTCTATTTTTACACGCTATAATAAGTTTGGCCACGACTTTTACCTTGTTGACACAGCTGGTTTGCGTAAAAAATCAAAGGTAAATGAAGATTTAGAATTTTATTCGGTGATGCGCGCTATACGTGCCATTGAAAACTCTGACGTGTGTATGTTGATGATTGATGCCACGCGTGGATTTGAAGCACAGGATCAAAAAATATTCAACTTAATACAGCGCAATAAAAAAGGTATTGTTGTCCTTGTTAATAAGTGGGATTTAATTGAGAAGGACACTCATACTGTTAAGAAATTTGAAGCAATGGTGCGCGATGCAATGGCTCCCTATACCGATTTCCCAATTGTATTTACCTCAGCCATAACCAAGCAACGAATTCACAGGGCAATTGAGGAAGCATTGCAAGTGTATGAAAACAAGGAGACAAAAATTACAACTTCTAAATTGAATGATACACTTCTGCCATTAATTGACAAATTCCCCCCACCATCAACAAAAGGTAAATTCATTAAAATCAAATATGTAACGCAACTTCCAACACATTCGCCTACATTTGCATTTTTCTGTAATCTGCCTCAGTATATTAAAGATCCTTATAAGCGATTTTTAGAAAATAAAATCCGTGAAAACTGGAACTTTAATGGTGTACAGGTCAATATTGTATTACGCAAAAAATAAAACCAAAGACGTAGTCATTGGTTAATTATTCGAGGTGCCACATTTACCAAGTGTAAAAGTCGCACCTCGAATAATATAAATCATTGCAAACTTTTTGTCTATATTTGCCATTGGCTCAGCTTTTCAGTGCCATTTGATGTATTATAATTCGAACGAATTGATTCTAATAAATTATGATATCTAGCTTCAACAAATACCTTCTACCCTTAATAATTAGCCTTCTATTTGTATCTCACTCACAAGCTCAACGATCACTTGGAGCTGCCGACCCTAACCAGATGGGCCAGCGTGGTGATGAACGAATGGGTGAAAACGAACAACCACAGGGTGATTTTATCCCCCCTGATGTTCGCACCTGGAAATTAAGAGATAATTTTACCTTTAGTGACACGGTTGCTGTTGATACCTTGTCTAATGGATATCAGGTATATAATCCCATATTTAAAGAAAGCATCGCTCAAAACTGGCTGGGAAATATGAATTCGGCCTATCAATCGATGATATTTGATGAACAGCAAAGTCACTATGGCTATATGTTCTATAATTCGTTCCTGTGTTATATTCCGCAACCACACGAAATTTATTTCTATAATACGAAAACACCCTATGTGAATCTGACCTATCATTTTGGTGGTCCAAAGCGTCGTTCGGAAGAAGCCATTAGTGCCTTATATACGCAAAATATAAACAAGCATTTTAATGTAGGTTTGCAATACCAGTTAAATTCATCAATTGGATTGTACCAGGGGCAAAAAGCTGAAAATCAGAATTTCAAGTTCTGGAGCAGTTATAATGGAAACCGCTATAATATGCATATGGCGTTTATATATGCTAAGATTGAAAACCAGGAAAATGGTGGAATTAACTTAGCTGAGGCTGACAATGATTTTAGTGATCTGGATCCGGATGAAATACCGGTTAATTTCCAATCAGCTTATACTAATATTAACAACTTACAATTCTTTTATAACCATTCATTATCCATTGGTAATATAAATGTTAGAAACGATAAAGACTCAACATTAACCGAACTTCCTGTCAGTACGATTTATCACTCTTTGAAATTTGACCAGGGAAAGCGTGAGTATAAGATTGACGATCTGGAATCATACTATATTACCGAAAACCCCTTTTATCCGGCAATCCACTGTGATTCGACACAAACAAGAGACAGCACAACATATAACAATCTGGTCAATACCTTTCAGATTAAGTTTAACGAAGAAGCCAATTCTCTATTGCGTTTTGGATTAAGAGCTTACATCACAAACGACATCATGTTTTATAAGTTTCAAAGCCATACTCCTTGGGGAAGGGATGAAAACGGTAATGGTATTCCGACATACCAGACACGTGATACCACATTGGTTACCTCTGCTATTGGAGGACAGATATTTAAAAACCTTGGTAAGAACTTTTGGTGGAATGCAGGTGTTAAACTGTACTTTCAGGGCTACCGGGCCGGAGATTCGGAGATTACAGGTAGCTTAAATTCTCAATTTCGTATTCATAAGGATACAGCAGGCTTCTTTGCAAATGGTGGCATTTATCTTCGTCAGCCAGAATTATTTGAAAACCAGTACTATTCGAACCACCTTAAATGGAGTAACGACTTTAACCAGGTTAAAAGTGTGCGCATCAGGGGTGGTATGCGCATTCCAACGCGACGCATTGAATTAAGTGCCGGTGCCAACATTGTCACAGACCACATTTATTGGGAT
>JAKSBD010000156.1 GCA_022361295.1 Bacteroidales bacterium | reverse complement strand
GCAAGCTTAGCACCGTTTTCACTTATCGCAATAATTTGCCTGGATTTAATCCAAAATATCTAGAATTTTTGAGGCTCTTTCCAAAATAAAATTGGTATAAATTACTCTTGCATTAAGTAAGTATGTACATTTTTAGCTGCTTCCCGACCTTTAGCAATGGCTGTAACTACCAGGCTTGCACCGGTAGCTGCATCACCTGCTGCAAAAACATTGCTTTTGCTGGTTTGATAAGTTTCATCCACCTGGATGTTACCTCGTGCATCAAGCTCCAGTTCAAATTCATTGACCAAGCCCTCGTGCACCGGACTTACAAATCCCATTGATAAGGTTACCAACTCAACATCCATTGTGTAGGCTGTTTCAGGCTTTTCGGTCATCTGCCACTGTCCGTTTTCACCTTTATTCCATTCTACCTCAACCAGCTCTACCTGTTTTAGCTTTCCATTTTCGCCAATAAAACGTTTGGTATTTAAGCTCCATTTACGCTCACAACCTTCGGCATGCGAAGTAGACGATTTAAGCGTATTAGGCCAGTATGGCCATGGGTTACCGGGAGCTCGTTTTTCGGGCGGCTTCGGTAAAATTTCAATCTGTGTTACCGATTTGGCTTTTTGACGATTAGATGTACCCACACAGTCACTTCCAGTGTCTCCACCGCCAATAACCAATACATTTTTACCCGTTGCCAAAATACGATCACCATTGGTGAACACCTCACCCCGATTCACTTTATTTTGTTGCTTCAGAAAATCCATTGCAAAATGAACACCGTCCAGTTCACGTCCCTCAACAGGTAAATCTCTTGGTTTCATGGCGCCAATGGTTAACACCACAGCATCATAGTCTTTAACAAGCTGTTCACCTTTTACATCTTCACCAACAGAGGTATTTGTTTTAAAGATGATACCTTCCTGTTCAAAAATAGCAATACGACGATCGATTACTTTCTTGTTCAGTTTAAAATCAGGAATACCATAGCGCAATAATCCTCCAACAGCATCATCTTTCTCATAAACCGTTACTGTATGCCCGGCCTGATTTAACAAGTCGGCCACCGACAAACCAGCAGGTCCGCCACCAACGACTGCCACTTTCTTTCCTGTTCTTTTTTCCGGTATACGCGGCTCAATATAACCCTCTGTAAAGGCACGTTCAACAACTGAACACTCATTTTCACGAATGGTAACAGCTTCTTCATGAACAGCTAATACACATGATTTTTCACATGGGTTTGGACAAATTCGTCCTGTGAACTCAGGAAAACTATTGGTTGAATGTAATATATCACTTGCCAGTTTCCACTCACCTTTATAAACAGCATCCTGCCATTCAGGAATTTTACTGCCAACCGGACAAGCCCAGTGGCAAAAAGGAATTCCACAATCCATACATCGTGATGCTTGTAAGGTGCGATCAGCAACATTTAGCGTTTGCTCTACTTCACCATAATCATCGACACGCTCGCTAACAGGTCTGTAACCTCCTTCTTTACGTGTATATTTTATAAAACCTTTTGGATCTGCCATAATCTAAAGTTTTAAAGAAATCGGGGCGGCTCCATTGAGCCTTTTCACTCATTCTCCTATGTCCCCGATGTTCTTTTATGTTGTTAATTAGCTGTTAGCTAATGGCTTTAGGCTGATAGCTATTTGCAGCTTGTAATTATATTTTTCGCTGCCGCACGAATCCTATCGTGTAGCCTTTAATTACCCCACGCGAAAGGATTCGCGCGGTAGCAAAGCGTGGCAGCTTAATATCGGACTAAGACCTACTCTCTCAAGTGAGGTGCATCTTCGGTTTCCTGAAGTTTGCGCTCCAGTTCCTTAATTTTCTGCTCTTGCAAAACCTTCTTGTATTCAAACGGAATAACTTTTACAAACTTCGGTAAGTATGTAGTCCAGT
>JAKSBD010000645.1 GCA_022361295.1 Bacteroidales bacterium | reverse complement strand
TGTCTGTATTTTTACTATTCGTTGTGATAACTTGTCACTACTATGTAGGAATGAAACTATTTACGATTTGATTTAACTGATGGAATACTATCAAGCAAACATCCTGTTGGGCATAACTGGCACCAGGGACGATTAAAGAACAGCGACAACAGTATGATAACACCTCCTGCTGACAACATAATCCACGAGGCTACTTTGAATGAGAATGCGATAAACGGCTCCAGGTTAGACAATGGTAATGCAAAGCCCAGTATTAAACTGACCCATATAAAAGTAAGGTAGATATTGCGCAGTGTCAGCACTGAAATTTTAAGCTTAAGGTTTCGCTTTTTAAATGGTGATGCTTTCGACACCAACATTTGCACAGCTCCCATCGGGCATAAATAGGTACAGTAATACTTTTTATGGCCGGCTATTGCCAGCACAACGGATATGCTCAAAATGACAATTAATTCCCAGTTACTCTGCCATGGCAATCCTTTTGTTAACCAGTTTTGTAATAATTCAATGCTTAACATTTTCTTCAGCCAAAGTCCCATTACCAACACAACACCAACCAGGTAGTATATATAAAACCTGCGAAAGCGCTTAGCCAACATCATACTGAGCGAAAGCCCCAACAAAATAACCAATAACACAAGCTGCACAATCCTTAGCAAGGAAATGGCTCCATATTGCTGTTCAGCTTGCAGGTAATTACCAGCCGAACTTTGAAACGTTCTGATTATGGCGCGGCTACTTTTAGTTGCTCCTGAAACAGCATCCACCTCAACATATAGAATCGTTGTATCCATTGGCAGTTTATCCCATGTATTCAATAGCTTTTCATCATTAACATGGTCAATAAACTCGGTTGTTTCATTGTGCTTTAGCAGTTGTGTCGAAATAATTCGTTTATCCAAATCAAGGGCTATTAGCAAAGGTACGGCCCCTCCATAACCCTGAAAACGGGCATCCAACTCCTCTGATATAAGTACATAACCCAAATGCTTATTATTGCTGTTGTATATGGCCTGACTGTTATCGCTTTGCTTCTTAAACGAATCAGCTCCTGGAAACACCTGCTGAATATCGCTCAGGGAATATACCGGCACATCGGAAGGTTTCAACCACTCGAAATCGGCTCCTCCCCTTAATGCCACAGCGAGTAAAAGTAGAAAAATCAACAAATAGCTGTAAAAACTATTCGTTCTGTTTGTGTGAGTCATAAGTCTTCATTTTGTCACTGCAAATCTATAAGATGACTCGCACTCAAACAATAAACTTGTTGTTAATACGATGTGAAAAACGTCATAATGAAACTGATCGATTCATTCAACATTCTGATCTCAATCTGATTTATTCATTTTGCCTGCTTATCATTTTTGTCGAGATATCAAGTGTTCAAAAATGCATTTCTTTCATATTAAAATCAGATTTAAGTCAGTTTAAACTCATATTAAAGTCGACTTCAATCGAATTTAATTTGAGTTTGGTTTGAGTTTGGTTTGAGTTTAGTTTGAGTTTAATTCGACAATGTCTCATTGATGATACGATATTTTTAATCGTATAATGGATTGATATGACCTAATAACCTGAGGTCGAAATTTAATATCGAACTCAGGTTAAAACATCCGCTATGTTTGACATAGCGTTTCCAAGCTACTCTGATAAAGTTTGCCCTATGAGGGCAAATAGGAACCCTGCTGTAAATTAACTCGACTGGCTATTGATTCGTCGTTTAAATCCAGGCTGTTAACAGAGAAGTGCAGATATGAAAAACGGCCCTCAAAATGAGAGCCGTTTTATAGGGTTATTGAAATATGTTATGCTTGCACTTTTTCTTTCACCAGGCGGTTGCGAACCCTTACAGCCAGGTTATACATAACCGGTGCCATTAACAGGGTTAATACCGTTGATGTACTCAGACCAAATATTACTGTCCAGGCCATTGGTGCCCAGAAATCGGCATTGTCGCCCCCAAAGTAGATCTTAGGATCAAGCTCTGTGAATAGACTAAAGAAGTCGAAGTTAAGACCTACAGCCATTGGAATCAGTCCCAGAATGGTTGTGATGGCCGTTAGCAATACCGGACGCAAACGTGTTTTACCGGCACGAACAATACTATCCACTTCTTCTTCACGGCTTAATCGTCCTTTAGGTCCTAATCCCTTCTGGTCTTTCATCTGACCACGAACCAGGTCGATATAGTCAATTAGTACAATACCATTGTTCACCACAATACCTGCGAGTGACACAATTCCCACACCGGTCATCAGGATGATGAAATCCATTTGGAAGGTACCTAAGCCCATAAATACACCAATAGTACTTAGCCCTACAGTACCGATAATAATTAATGGCTTGGCTCCGGAGTTAAACTGTGTAATAAGAATCATTGCTATTAAAGCCAGTGCAAATAATAATGCCCCAACCAGGAAGTCTGATGTTTCCTGCTGACTTTCCTGCTCACCGGTCATTTTCCAGTTGTAGTTGGCCGGCATCTGATAATCGGACAACAACTCTTTAATACGCGCATTTATAGTGTTGGCATTATATCCTTCAACCACATTAGAGCTTAAGGTAATAACACGTGTATTGTCAATACGAATAATCTTTTCGTAGGTTGAGGCATACTCATAGTCAGCCACTGCTGAAATAGGAATAAGAGAGATAACACCGTTCTTATCCACCTTCATTTTCTGGTTCATCAAAGTCGATACATCGTAACGGTATTGATCTTGCATGCGCAACATGATATCGTATTC
>JAKSBD010000356.1 GCA_022361295.1 Bacteroidales bacterium | reverse complement strand
TCGACTATTCGTTAGCTAAGTCCCAAAGAGTCAGAAAGCTTGTTTTTACTATGGCTTCAAACTTTTGCCAGTCAATTCGCTCCACATGATCGCTGGGCATATGGTATGATTCGTGCCCGCCTGTGTGAAACCACATAATAGGAATGTCTTTTTTTGCAAAAGGAGCATTGTCACTACCACTGGTAGGATTATCCCAGGCACTGAAGTTAATTTTCAGTCCTAATTTGTATTCTTTATTATATGTTGAGCATAGTTGTTCTGCTTGTTGCCAGCTTTTGGTATATAATAAGGTGACAGCAGAATCTGGTTTCTCATAATTATAGCTTCGTCCAACCATATCGTAATTATGGTAGTATTTTACCTTATCGATATCCTTAAAAGTATTGACAAAATATCTGGAGCCTAACAGGCCTCTTTCTTCCGCCGTCCAATTGGCAAAGATAACCGTACGTTTGGGTTGTATGCCGGTGGCTATGAATGCCCTTGCTATTGCAACAGTACCAATAGCACCAGAACCATTGTCGTCGGCTCCGTTCCAAATGTAACCATCGTACATGCCTAAATGATCATAGTGTGCACCAACAACAATTATTTCATCAGGCTTTTCCGATCCTTCAATAACTGCTATTACATTTCTACATTTTTTAAGTTCAACATCTTCTGTCGATTGCAATTGAACTGAAGTGTAATTAAACCTGGGTGCAGATGTTTTCAACTGATTCAATTGATTGTGATATTGCTTTAGAAACTGATCAAAATCCGGAATTATATCCGTCATCAAAGCTTTTGATACTTTATAAAAATACGCGCCTTGCTTTTTGTCCCCCTGAAGAAATATACTTTTTTGGTAAATGCCTGATGAGCGTTTGCTAAGTTCTTTTTCAGCAGAGGCTATAGGTACAGGTGATTCTTTAATGGATTTTGAAAGATAAGGATCGTTCAGGTCATATTCCAAAACAGCGACTATACCGGATTTTTGAAGCGATTCATGCTTTAGTGTACTCCACTCACGTTGATTCTTTTTATCCAATAGTTGTTTTAACGGACTGTTGGTTTCTGTTTCTGGCAAACCTGATAAGCGAATCAATACTTTGCCTTCGCATTTCTTCGAATCAAGTTCCTGTAATTGATCCGAATTAATACCATAACCTCCCCATAATATATTGGCCTTTATGTCATAAGATTCGGTAATCCTTTCGGCGCGTAAATGGGTTGGAAAAGAATAGGTTTTGCTGATGCTTTTGTTCTTAAGTGTTATGGAGGCTTTAGCAGGTGCTGCAGCAACAAATAGAGGGACATCCTGAAAATAAGAGTCATTCTTGAATGGTGAAATGCCAGCCGATTTGTAGAGAGAAGCTAAATAGTCGGCAGCCATATATGCCCCTTTGGTAGTAGCCTCTCGCCCCTCAAACCAATCAGAAGACAAAAAAGTTAACTCCGCTTCAAGCGAGTTTCTATTGATGGTGGCTAATGCCGATTCAATACTTTCTTGTGCAAATAAAGTCTGAGCCGTCGCAATTGAGATGATTGTAAGAGTGATTAATTGCTTATACATATTACGTCTTTTTTATTTAGCGAATTTATTGCTTGATTTAATTTATGCAAAGGCCGGCTTGTTGATAATTGAGGAAAGATGTTCAATTGTTGGCTTTAGTCAAGTAACAATTTGTTTTCCAAAGAGAAAAAATAGAATGATTTATAAAAAAATAACAATTGGGATGTTCTTTTTCCATTGAAAATTAGTACTTTTGCAGCGCTTTTTTGTCTAAAATTGTCAAAAAGGCTGAAAATCAGTGGGGTTTTACAAGGGATTAGTGTACCTTTGCACCCCATTTTAAAACGAAATTGTTTAATGCAATATATTTAAATTTTATGCCAACAATTCATCAGTTAGTTAGAAAAGGACGAAACAAGCAGGTGGAAAAAAGTAAGTCACGTGCTTTAGATGCATGTCCTCAGAGACGAGGCGTGTGTGTGAGGGTGTATACCACTACACCAAAGAAACCTAACTCAGCCATGAGGAAGGTAGCAAGGGTGCGTTTAACCAACGGTAAGGAGATAAACGCTTACATTCCAGGAGAAGGACACAACCTACAGGAACACTCAATCGTGCTAGTGCGCGGTGGTAGGGTAAAAGATCTTCCGGGTGTACGTTATCACTTAGTGCGTGGAGCATTAGATGCATCAGGAGTAGACGGCCGTACGCAGCGCCGTTCAAAATATGGTACTAAGAAACCTAAAGCTGCTAAAAAATAATTAAAGACATTGTGAAGTGCGTTGTTTACTTGGTTAGTTAACTGGATGAGTAAATGCCAAGCATTGAAGACT
>JAKSBD010000675.1 GCA_022361295.1 Bacteroidales bacterium | reverse complement strand
GGTTTCTGTTTTGTAATAGTCACCTGTTTCAATTCCTGTTTTAGGCGTTAAGTCCAACACATTATCACAAGCTGAAAAGAGTACCAAAACAAGGCTCAATGCTATTATTATATTTCGTTTCATAAGTACTTGTTATTTGTCTGTTTCTTAAAAATTAACTGATAAACCACCCATTATAGTCATTACCTGTGGGTATGAGCTATAGTCTAAACCTGGTAATAAAGATTTACTAACACCACCACTTACACTCACATCAGGTGTAAAACCTGAGTAGTTGGTCCATGTGTATAAGTTCATACCTGAAGCATAAATCCTTACTTTACTAAGGCTCAGCTTTTTCACAAACTTTCTTGGCAGAGTATATCCAATGGTTACATTATTTAAGCGGATGTAGGAGCCGTCTTCAACAACATATGAAGATGGTAAAACCGCACCAAAACCGGTTAACGATGGCACAATCGTATTGGTATTCTCTGGCGTCCAGGCGTCCAGGATATCAACGTGCTGATTTTTTGCAATATTAGGACGCATATAATCAAACTTATTGGCATTGTATATGTCATTTCCGTATGACCATTGCAGACCTACAATGCAATCAAAACCTTTGAACTTAAAAGTATTGGTTAAACCACCGAAGTGCTTTGGCAAGCCATTACCGATTATTTGTCTGTCTTCAGAGTCAATCACCTGCTCCTCGGGTGTTATAACACCATCGCCATCAACATCCTCGCTATGGGTATTCTGATATTTCAGGTAACCTGGTTTTACAGTACTTCCGGCAATTGCAGCTACATCATCCTTTAGAACATATTGTCTGTCTTCATGTGCAATGTCAGGGTTACTGTTTTCCTGCCATGTAAAATCATCGATCTGATAAAGGGCATCGTTCTTATCCCACACATAGCCAAACATCGAGCCTACTGACTCACCTTCTCTCAACACATAGGTCACCGGAACGGTAGAGTTATATCTTGCATTCACATAAATATCCTGACCGGCGTTAACCAGTTTTTCGATTCTGTTTTTGTTAAATGCAATATTAAAATCGGTGAACCATTTAAAGTTAGCGTTATCGACATTGACGGTATTAATGGCTAATTCAAGTCCTTTATTAGATACTGCTCCAATGTTTGCCATCACAGTTTCATAACCCGACACCTGTGAAAGTGGCATGTTTAAAAGCAAGTCATCCGTATACTTATCGTAGGCATCAATAACAAAACTAATGCGGTTATTGAATATTCCCAGATCCATACCGACATTCACCTGTGCTGTTGTTTCCCATTTCAAATCAGGGTTTCCAATATTATTTGGCTGAATACCTGTTTGAATTGAACCGCCAAAACTGTAGTTGGCCTGACGTAACATTTCAAGATAGCTAAACAGTCCAATTCCCTGATTACCTGTTTGCCCCCAACCGGCTCTTAATTTCAGATTAGAAATAGCTGGTATGCTTTTCATAAAAGGCTCTTCACTCACTCGCCAGGCTGCAGAAAACGAAGGGAAATATCCATATCTGTTATTTGCTCCAAAACGGGAAGAACCATCTGCCCTGAAACTGGCAGTCATCAGGTAACGGTTATTAAAATTGTAATTTACCCTGCCTAAATACGAATACAATGCCCATTCTTCTCTTGCAGAAGTTGGTATTAAGGGAGCTGTTCCGGAGCCAATATTATGAACTGCATTTTGCTCAATATCATATTCAGTATTTGTCACATCCAGTTTTTCAGTTACTGATTTCTGTGTGGAAATACCCGCCATAGCGTTAATACGATGTTTTCCGAATTTCCTGTTATAAGTCAGAATATTATCGTTCAACCATACAATGCGCATGATGTCACTCTGAATTCCTTTACCATTAGTATTACGGCCCGGACCAACATTTGAAGGATAATATTGCTTGCGCTTAACATTGTTAATATTAGCACCTCCGGTTACTTTTAAAGATAAGTGCTTGGTAAAGTTCAGCTTTAAATCTACGTTTCCAACATTCCTTAGTGTTGTGGTTGTTTTTTCCACTTCATTGGCAAACACTAAAGGATTAGTTTTATTTCCTAACAAATCAAAATCATCTTCTTCTCCATCAGTGTCATTTAAAGCAGTTGGCCGAAACACGATAAGGTTAGTGATAATACCTGCATTAGAACCACTCTGAGTACCTGCCGAAATAATACCGTTCTCCTCAGTTAAACCGGCTGAATAATTAGCGCCAAGTGTCAGGAAATCGGAATAATCGTGTTCAACCTTAATTCTTGTTGAATACCTCGACAGCTTAGTATTGATAACAACTCCTTCATTATCCAAATAGCCCAATGAAAAAGCATAGCGCGTTTTATCATTACCACCTGTCATGCTTAAATTGTGATTTTGAACTTTGGCCGCTCTAAAGACTTCATCTTGCCAGTTCATCGAAGTTGAATCGGCATAGCTGATTGCTTCACCGGTATCAATATCGGTAAAACGTTCATCAGTAGGATCGGCTAAATGCATAAATGAAGCATACTCTTCTCCATTCATCAAATCAAGCTTGTTGGTTACATTAGATACACCAAACGATGCATTATACACTAAATTGGTTTTGCCTGATTTACCTCCTCGTGTGGTTACTAATATAACACCATTAGCTCCACGAGAACCATAGATAGCTGTAGCCGATGCATCTTTTAATACTTCAATACTTTCGATATCTGAAGGGTCAATGTTAACCATTGGATTTTCTGAGTCAAATCCGATACCGGCGGTTGCTCCGTTACTATTATCGTTAACGAACGGAATACCATCAATGACATATAATGGCTCATTACTGGCATTAATTGATGTACCTCCGCGAATTCGAATACTAACACCAGCCCCTGGTGCACCGCTGTTAGATACCACCTGCACCCCTGCCACACGGGCGGTCAGTGTCTGGTCGATAGACACATTGTTTTGGTCTTTAAACATATCAGCCGACACCCGGGCAACCGATCCGGTCAGGTCACTTTTACGCATCGTACCATACCCAACAGCCACTACTTCATCGAGTCCTATTGATTCTTCGAGCAACGTGACATTAAGGGTAGTGTTTTGTGCTATTATTTCCTGATCTTTAAAACCAATAAACGAAAACTTAATAACATCACCTTTTTTTGCACTTAAGCTGAATTTACCGTCTATATCGGTAATTGATCCGTTTGTTGTACCTTTCACAACAACATTTACTCCAGGTATGGCCTCACCATGTTCATCCACCACTTCTCCTGAAATTTTTAATTCCTGAGCAAATGCACCGGTTGATCCTATTGCTATCAAAAATACCAATAGCATTAACCTTTTAATTGTTCCCATTTGTGTTTGTCTCATCTTAACTTAAAATTTGAATTTAGATACCGCAAGGTACGGTGAGCATCATTGTGCCATTTGCTGTTATGTAACCTATTTTTGACACATTTTATTCGCTGATTATGTGTCACTTAACACATATAAACATCAGTTACAGACAATCACTCCCCCTTCTTCTTATACTCAGAGGGCGATAGTCCGTATATGGATTTGAAGGTGCGCGAAAAGTAAGAGTTGCTTTCAATACCAACCTCCCACATTACCTCTGAAACGGTCATGCTGTTAGATGTTAAAAGAGCAGCTGCTTTTTTGAACTTATAGGCTCGTATAAATTCAGCTGTTGATTGTCCGGTAATCGCTTTTAACTTTCGGTGTAACTGCATTCTGCTAAGTCCAATTTCAGCGCAAAGGTTGGTTACTTCAAAGCTACTGTCTGAAAGATTCTTTTTAATTACCTCCATCACATTCTTGAGGAACTCCTCTTCCATCGACGGCATTTCTATTCGTTCAGGTTCTGTCAGAGCAACTTTTTTATTGAATTCTTTTTGCTTCTGCAAAGTATCAAGAATGTTCTTCACCTTCTGAATTAACACCTTAGGATTAAACGGCTTGGTTATATATTCATACGCCCCGGTTTCTAATCCTTCTATTTCATTGTCGGCACCTGTTTTTGCGGTAAGCAACAGCAGAGGTATATGACTTGTTTTGATGTTTGACTTTAAAGCTTTTGACATCTCTATTCCATCCATTTCAGGCATTAAAATATCACTGATAATAAGATCCGGAATTAGTTCTGTGGCTTTGTCCAGCCCATCTTTACCATTATTGGCTTTTATAACATTGTAATCATCTCCTAAAATATCTTTCAGGTAAACAATAATTTCAGGATTATCTTCAACCAATAAAACGGATGGTAATTGGTTTTCTTCTGAATCTTCCTCTTCTTTGCTTATTGTATCGTAAGGCAGAATATGCTCATCATTCATTTCCCCTTTCCGGACTACTTTTTGTGTTTCAGATACCAGGTAATTTCGGTAATGCTGCTTGCCCAATGGAAATTCGAGGCTGAAGCTCGTCCCTTTGTTAATTTCACTTTCAACTTCAATCTGCCCTTTGTGCAGGTTTACCAAAGCCTTAACTAAACTCAGACCTATACCTGTACCACCAGGTGTTTCGTCAACCTGATAATAGGTATCAAAAATCTTCTTGATCTTTTTACGGGCAATTCCAATACCATTGTCCTTAATAATCAGTGTTAACTTGTTATCTTCCAATGAAACAATGACATTAATTTCTCCATCTTCATTGGTATACTTAAACGCATTAGCCAGCAAGTTGTACATTATTTTCTCCAACTTATCAAAGTCAAAGTAAGTGAGGTAAGACTGCTCTGTTGTGTCGAATGTAAAGCGGATATTTTTCGACTCCGCAATATCATCAAATGATGCTTTTATCTTTCGAATATGAGAGATAATATCCTCCTTGCTTACTTTCAGTACAAGGTTACCTGTTTCTGCTTTTCTAAACTCCAGTAACTGATTAATTAATTGCATTAACCTGTTTATATTGTGCTGAATAGGCAATATTCGCTTACTAAGTTTCGGATTGTCCTTGACCGACTCCAGTAAATCAATCACAGGTGAGTAAATGAGCGTCAGGGGTGTTCGTAACTCATGCGATACATTGGTGAAAAAACGCAGTTTTGCCTCATGCAATTCCCGTTCTTTTTCGATAATCATGTTATGCATTTGCATTTCATACTTATCGCTTGCTTTTATTAACGAATAACGTCTGAATAGATAGAATACAATTGAAATAAGCGCCAGATAAAGCATATAGGCCCAGATCGTTTTCCATGGTGGATTAGAAACGGATACCTTTAGTTCACGTGGTTTTGACATCCATACATCATCAGCATTGGCCGCTTTCACCTGGAACGTATAGTCGCCGGGCTGCAAGTTAGAAAATGAAGCTTTTCTGTTATTAGCATCCACATAGGTCCAGTCATCACCAGCCCCCTTTAAGCGATAGGCATATCTATTTTTCTCCGGGTTATCAAAATGCACAGCTGCAAAACCTATTTCAATATTACCTTGTGTGTAATCTAATTTCAACTCTTCAACAAGATTAATTGACTGCTTGATCAGACTGTCTTTATTACTGGTGCTGTTTACGTTTATCCGCTGATTTTGCACCTCAAGCTCAGTTAATACAATGGCAGGTTCCAGCACATTTGGTGTCAGCTCACTTGGCTTGAAGAAATTAACCCCTTCAACACTACCCGAATAGTAATTACCGTTACTGGTTCGTATTAAAGTTGTAAAATAGTTGGCTTGCAAACCATCTTGTTTGTCATAACTCACAAAATGACGATCAGACGCTTCTCCCACTAACTGAGCAATTCCTTTATTTGTAGACACCCATACACTTTGGTCATCATTTAAAACAACTGAGGTAATCTTATTATCAGGCAAGCCACTGGTATTGGTGGTGTAATGGTGTGCTGTTTCCCATTTATCATGATAATGCAAGACATATAAGCCATTTGACGTACCAACCCATAAGGTGTCGTTCTTACGAACCAAACTCCAGATATCATGACCTTTTAAATGGTAATCAATTTCATACTTTTCACCCTTATCCTTAAGCTTAATGGCATTCAGTCCTCCTCCTTTGGTTCCAACCCAGACAACAGAATCTTTCGGATCCTGATAACAAATAGTTGTTTCACTACTTGATATACCATTGTGCTCCATTGAATATTCATAGAAATAGATGTAATCATCAGGAAACACATTATTATCATTGCTTTGTGAATAAATAACACCATTCCAGGTTCCGAGCCAGAGGTTACCGTTAATATCTTCACACATACTCAACGAATACTGTGTACCTTTTGGAGCTGTTACTATTTTGTCAAACTTATAGATGCCGTTGGCTCTGTTATCAGCGGCTAATTTAAAAACAGCTCCCTGTGATGTAAACCACATATTACCAAGCGAATCCTCAAATATGGATGATATAAATGATATTTTGATATCTGAGTTATGATTGGAGAAAACATTCAGCACATGATGGTTTTTATCGGTCCGTACCAATGTTGCCCCCCTGACTGGGTAGTGATTTCTGATGGCAAACCATAAATAGCCCGAGCTGTCTTCATAAATTGAAGTGATCCATTCTTTTTGTAAATCCAGTGAAGAAAAATCAATATCCCTAAAGGCAATCCCATTGAGTTTATAGTTCGAAAGCCCTTCATCAATTGTACCCACCCACAGAACCTGACTACGATCCTGAATCATGCAATTTCCTGAACTGGTAAGTGTTCCGAGCTGTTTCGTTTCTGACAGTTTACCTCCTTCATACTGTACAATAGTGATCTTGCTAAACTCTGTTAATACGGCATAACAATTACTTTCGAGCTCAATAATCTGCCTGAGGTGGCCAGTCTGGCTATCATCAACCTGACGCAAAAGGTAGTTATCATCCGTTTTGTTTATATGATAGGTTCCATTGTCTGTAATACACCATATGCGGGCATGAGAGTCCATGCAAAGTTCCCGCACCCTTCCCAGCTGGCTTAAGTCATCAACACCTTCAACCTTACTTGATATGCTTAATCTGTCTCCAAAAATACGAACACCTGATTCTTTAGTACCTACAATTAACTTATCGTCAACAAGTAGCATGCTTGTTACAAAATAACTTACTCTCTTTTGCCAGGTAAAGTTTATTGACGGAGCCGTTTTTTCATAGTCAATTGAATAGCAATTTGTTTTGAACACATTACCACTTATGGTGCCAATATACATATCTCCATTCTGCCCCCTGGCAAAGCATGAAATAGCCCCAATAGAAATGTTATAAAAGCGCTCTTTACGTGAATTGTAGATACTTACCCCCCGTCTGGTGCCAATCCAGATATTCCCGAGTTCGTCTTCGCATAAAGCAGCTACCCTGTTTTTAAACAGGCTGTTAGGGTCATCCGGATTATTCTTAAAAGTGGTTATATCATAGCCATCAAATCGGTTAAGGCCATCCATGGTACCAATCCACAGGTAACCAAACTTATCCTGAATAATACCGGTAACATTGTAATCGGATACACCCTCATCAATACTAATTGAACTTGTTTGTGCTTTGAGCAGTATTACGCTTAAAGCTATCACCACTAATAAACCAATTCTTTTCATACTTCCCTCCATTAAAACATCTACTCAGGGTTAGTTGGTGGCCGTATAGCAGACAAAGATATAACTACCCTGTAATAACGACAAAAGAGGTCAGACAATATTTCTATTGCGACCTCTAAGGCATTATGTGTATTGATTATGTGTAAACATTATTTATTTTTAGCTATTCGTTTTTTCTTCATCCTTTCCCTGTTACGATATGCTTGTTTCTCTTTCTCTGTTTTCTCACGCCAGTAAAAGCTTTCCCCTTCAAAAACCATTCTGATATGTTCTCTTCCTGTTGCGGGTTTGGCCATATCAGTTGGTATATGAGCTCTCATTTCCTCCAGCACACTCGCATAGGCTTCATCATTGGCCAGGTTATACCATTCATGTTTATCGTCATTGGCATTGTATAATTCCTCAGCCTTACCCGATCCATAATTAATGTAGTGCCATTCATTTGTATAAACACTAATGGCATCGCCCTTTTTGTTGGCTGTTAACACAGCACGTTCTTTTACCCTGGATGGTTTCTTTAACTGTTGTTCAATACTTTCTCCTGAATAGTTTTCAACACCTTTTAGCTGACACATATCGGCAAGGGTCGGATAAATATCAAGCAAACTAACAACACCTTTATATTCCTTGTTTTTAGCAATTCCTTTACCTGCCCAGATCATGGGCACATTGGTGGTACGTTCCCACAAGGTATGCTTTGCCCAGCATTCTTTTTCACCTAAATGGTAACCGTTATCACTCCAAAAAACGATGATGGTATTTTGGGCATAAGGGCTTTTTTCCAGTGCTTCCAGTATGCGCCCTAATTGAGCATCGGCATATGAAACAGAAGCCAGGTATCCCTGGATAGCACGTTTCCAGCCATTCTCAACCTTCAATACCTTTTGATGAGTATGCCGGCTTTTTCCAGCCACCATTCTTTGCACCATTTCCGGCAAATCATCCATATCATCTTCTTTTATCTCCGGTATTTGAATATTCTCTATCGGATACAAATCGAAGTACTTCTGAGGTGCAAAATTGGGTTTGTGTGGCGAATACAAACCGGCAGAAATAAAGAATGGTTTGTCAAATCCCTTTTCAATCAGATTGATGGTCCAATCTACCATTTTTGTATCGGCCATATCCTTTTCAGAGTCATTTGGTAAAGCGCAAACATCGAAGTTGGTATATACCGTTTTACCAAAATCAGAAGCGGGAATTTTGGCTGGTGTTGCAGGGTTGTTTTTCCAGGCATTCACACCCCATCCTCGTTTCTTCTCCTCAGGATTCCAGTGAAAATATTCATCATAACCATTTAAGTCTACATAACCGGGCATGTGATGATACACTTTTCCTCCTCCAAATGTTGTGTAGCCATTTTCCTTAAACAAAGCCGGAATGGTCTTTTGGTCAGGCATATTATAATGGTGAGGCTGTTCGCCATAGCAACCCGATTCCCATGGAGCTATACCTGTCATTAATGCTGTACGTGACGGTGTACAATAACTCCCGGCTGTTTGGCAGTTAGTGAATTTAATCCCCTGTTTACAGAGTCTGTCCATATTGGGTGTAATAGCCTGGTTACCTCCAAAAGCACCTATCATATCATTCCAGTCGTCAACCACTAACATTAACACATTAGGCTGCGATTTACCCTGAGCAAAAATCCCTGCTGAAATCAGGTTTAACATCAATATTATTAAAAACCTCAAGTTCATATCTTTCAATAATTTTATATACCTGTCATTAATTTGAAACCGTATCATTATACGTCTTTTTCAAGTTCATTAGTTGTTGCTTTATATCGTCTACAAGATTCTGGTAAGCCACATCATTATACAGATTATTCATCTCCATGGGGTCGTTTTCAAGGTCATATAATTCCCATTCGTCCACATCGTTATAAAAATGAATTAATTTGTGGCGCTTAGTCCTGATTCCATAATGCCTTTTAACGGCATGAGGTCCGGGATATTCAAAATACTGATAATAAATGGCATCCCTGATATCCGTTTTCTTACCATCCAGCAATGGTTTAAGCGATAGCCCTTGCATATCCTTATGGGCGGGCAATTCTGCATAATCAAGAAAAGTAGGTGCATAATCAATATTCTGAACCATGCCTTTTATTTCTGTCCCCGCCTCTATTTTTTTAGGATACCGAACCAACAAAGGTGTACGCAATGACTGCTCGTACATAAAGCGCTTATCGAACCAACCATGCTCACCTAAATAAAAGCCTTGATCAGATGTGTAAACGACTATGGTATTTTCTGCCAGGTCATTGTCGTCCAGATAATCGAGCACTTTACCTATGTTATCGTCTACCGACGACACCACTTTCAGGTAATCGCGCATATAGCGTTGGAATTTCCATTTGGCCAATTCTTTCCCTTCGGGCGCTTTTTGGCGATATTCATTGCGTAGTTGATTATAAAACTCATCCCACTTTTGACGCTCATCGGGGTTCATTCTGTCAAGCTTCTTTTTATAATTGCCGGCACTGACATCCTGTGGACCTTCGTCAAACATTTTTAAGTCCCACTCCACTTTCATGTCCTTAATAATAGACATTTCCTGTTCTGCGGCTGCACTTCCCCGGTTTTCATATTCATCCCAGTAAGTGGCCGGAATTGGAAACTCCCGATCTTCGTACATGTTTAGTTTCGAAATTTCAGGCATCCAGTTGCGGTGCGGTGCTTTAAAGTGCATCAGCAGCGCAAAGGGTTTATCCTTATCCCGCTTTTCTAACCAATCAATCCCATTCTCGCGCACGATATTGGTTGAATAACCTTCATACCGTTTACGTTTCCCCATCTCTTTAAAGTCCGGATTATAGTAGTCTCCCTGACCATAATGCACGCTCCAGAAATCGAAACCTGTCGGGTCGCTTTTCAGATGCCACTTACCTACCAATGCTGTTTGATATCCTGCCTGTTGAAGTAGCTTAGGGTAGGTTAGCTGTGAACCGTCAAACTTTTGTGTATTGTTCAGCTGCCCATTAACATGACTAAATTTTCCGGTAAGCATCACTGCTCTTGATGGTGCACATATGGAGTTAGCCACAAAACTATTTTTGAAGATAGCCCCTTCATTTGCTAAACGGTCAATATGAGGCGTTTCGTTTAATCCATATCCATAGGCACTAATAGCCTGTTCCGCATGGTCATCAGACATAATGAAAATAATATTCGGACGTTGTTTGTTTTTCTTATGTTGCCCGTAAAAATAAATAGCACATACTGCACTGAGTAATGCAACTGCCAGAATTATTCTAATTGTTTTATTCATATTCTATAGTTCGTTTATTTCCAATGATTCCACAGCATAGTCACCACATTGAAAATTTTTAAATACCAGATACTTTCCTTTTGAAAGCTCTATCTTAAAGCTATCATCAGGGTAATGCAAACTATAAACACAATCACCGCTCATATTGAATATGTTGATGCACAATAAGCGGTTTGTTTCCATGCATTCGCCTTGTTTCATAACTTCATCTCCTTCAATTTACCTATAAACTGTGTTTCAGTAATTGCTTTCCAAACAAGGTCTGTTTAAACGGCATTTTCGCCTCCCATTCCTTATACACTTCTTCCAGTTCCGATAGCTTATCAGGGTGATTTACTTTTAAATCGATGGCCTCTGCATTATCATCTGATAGCTTATACAGGTAACTTATGCCCTTCTCATGGTATAACTTCCATTTGCCTTTTCGAACGGCATATTCATCATGCCAGGTATTACGCCAGCACAAGGCTCTTTTTTC